>JAAYHO010000443.1 GCA_012735335.1 Gammaproteobacteria bacterium | reverse complement strand
TGGATCTTGTCCTCGATCGACGGACAGTAACGCGGGCCGACACCCTCGATCACCCCGGTATACATCGGCGAGCGGTCCAGGTTGTTGCGGATGATCTCGTGGGTGCGCTCGTTGGTATGGGTAATCCAGCAGTTGACCTGCTCGGGGTGCTCATCGGCGCTGCCGAGGAAGGACATCACCGGAATCGGTGTATCCCCGGGCTGGGCGATCATCTTCGAGAAATCCACACTGCGCCCATCAATGCGCGGCGGGGTACCGGTTTTCAGCCGGTCCACACGCAGTGGCAGTTCACGCAGGCGGTGGGCCAGGGCAATGGCTGGCGGATCACCGGCCCGCCCACCGGAATAGTTATCCAGACCGATATGGATCTGCCCGCCGAGGAAGGTACCGGCAGTCAACACCACGTTGTCAGCGAGAAAGCGCAGGCCCATCTGGGTCACCACACCGCGCACCTGATCCTGTTCGACAATCAGGTCATCGCAGGCCTGCTGGAATATCCACAGGTTCGGCTGGTTTTCCAGCATGTAGCGGATCGCCGCCTTGTACAGCACCCGGTCAGCCTGGGCACGGGTAGCCCGCACCGCCGGGCCCTTGCGGCTGTTGAGCACGCGGAACTGGATACCGGCACGGTCAGTGGCCCGGGCCATGGCACCACCGAGGGCGTCGATTTCCTTGACCAGATGACTCTTGCCGATGCCACCGATGGCCGGGTTGCAGCTCATCTGCCCCAGGGTTTCGACGTTATGGCTGAGCAGCAGGGTTCTGACCCCCATACGGGCAGCCGCCAGCGCAGCCTCGGTACCCGCATGGCCGCCACCTACCACAATCACGTCAAAACGATCCGGAAAATCCACCACACACCTCGTTGCCCGGGCAGCAGCCGGACGGTCGGGAAAAGGGGCTGATTATAGGGCCAGAGCAGAAAAATTGCAGCAGCGGTTGGACATTTTTTGAACAACCCGGAATCGCCGCGGAAAAACGGTCCATCAAAGAATAAAAAGAAAGAAATATATAAAAAGATAGATACTGATGTTGTATATGGTCAGCCTGTTTTCTGTGGATAAGCCAGAAAACTCCTTTAAAACCATAATCTTGGCGAAAGCATAAGGCTGTGCTCCAACTGGGCACAGCCGGTGTGAACATGGGGGTGCTTGCTGTGTATAACTGAGCACCTTATCCACAGGCAGATTTTCCACAGGGTTCGAGGGGTAGTTATAGGCAGGGCTGAGGGCCGGTTGTCCACAGGGCTTACGTAACCCCCAGACCGGCCTGATATTGGAGAAAATACTTTTAAAACAGTATGTTGATGGGTGATTGACTCGGTACCAGATCGCCAGGACGGCGTCCGAGTTCATTAACAGGAGGTTATATGCCAGGTTATGAAACCCGAAAGCTGGATGTGCGCATTGGCGCTTTCAGCTGCCGAATCCGCGCATTGAGTGACCATATGCAGTACGCCGACCCCCAGGGGGAAGCCACTCGTGCCGGTATCTGTTCCGCGAGCTGGAGCCTGTTCGGCCAGCTCTGGCCCGCCAGCAAGGCGCTGGCCCGTGCGGTCAAGCACATCGACATCGACAACAGACGCATCATTGAAATAGGCTGCGGCCTGGGCCTGCCCAGCCTGCTGCTGCAATCCCGGGGCGCGGATATCACCGCCAGCGACCATCATCCGCTGAGCGAGAACTTTCTCGATTACAACGCAGCGCTGAACCAGTTGGCACCGATCCCCTACCTGGATCTGCCCTGGACCGAAAAGGTCACCAACCCCGGTCAGTATGATCTGATCGTCGGCAGCGACATTCTCTATGAACGCAACCACGCAGACCTGCTGGCAGAACTGATCGGCCAACTGGCCGCCCCGGTGGCCAAGGTACTGATCACCTGCCCGGGTCGGGGTTACCGCAACCGCTTCAGCCGCCTGATGCAGGCCATGGGCTTTGAAGCCAGCGCGGCCCCGGTGGCCTTCAGCAAGGGAGAGGTACCACCGCACAAGGGGCGGTTGCTGAGTTATCGGCGGGGGATGTAGGGGACCAGCAAGCTGGTTCTTACTTGCCGATACAGAAACTGGAAAAAATCCGCCCCAACAGGTCATCCGGGCTGAATTCTCCGGTAATTTCCCCCAGCGCCTGTTGCGCCATGCGCAGATCTTCGGCCAGCAGTTCACCGGCGCCGAGCAGGGTCAGTTGCTGGTGGCCGTGATCCAGGTATTCAGCTGCCTGTTGCAGGGCTTCGAGGTGGCGGCGGCGGGCGCTGAACAGGCTTTCGGCGGTCTGTTCGAAGCCCATGCAGGTTTTCAGGTGCTCGCGCAGCAGTTCCATACCCTCGCCGCTGCGGGCACTGAGGTGCAGACTGACGCTGCCGTCCTCTGCGGTCTGCATGCCGACGGCTTCGCCGCTCAGATCCACCTTGTTATGGATCAGGGTGATTTTCGCCGGGTCCGGGTGCCGATCGAGAAACTCCGGCCACAGGGCGTCGGGGTTGCGCGCTTCCGGCTGGCTGGCATCGACCACCAGCAGGATGCGGTCGGCTTCGGCGATGGCGGCCATGGCCCGTTCCACTCCGATCTTTTCCACCACATCATCGGTATCGCGCAGTCCGGCGGTGTCGATGATATGCAACGGCATGCCGTCGATATGGATATGTTCACGCAAGATATCCCGGGTGGTTCCGGCTATATCGGTGACGATGGCGCTGTCCTTGCCCGCCAGGGCGTTGAGCAGGCTGGATTTGCCGGCGTTGGGGCGACCGGCGATCACCACATTCATCCCGTCGCGCAGCAGAGCACCCTGGCCCGCTTCGCGCTCGACCTTGCGCAGGTCCGCCTGCACCTGTTGCAGCTGACTGAGCACGTGGCCATCGGCGAGAAAGTCGATCTCCTCCTCGGGGAAGTCGATCGCGGCTTCTACATAGATGCGCAGCTGGATCAGCGCTTCAGTCAGTGCCTGGACCCGCTGCGAGAACGCGCCCTGCAATGATTGAACTGCGTTACGCGCTGCCTGTTCCGAGCTGGCTTCGATCAGGTCGGCAATAGCCTCTGCCTGGGCCAGGTCCAGCTTGTCGTTGAGAAAGGCCCGTTCGCTGAATTCCCCGGGGCGGGCCAGTCTTGCGCCGCAATCCAGACAGGCCTTGAGCAGCATATCCATCACCACGGGGCCACCGTGGCCGTGCAGTTCCAGCACGTCTTCACCGGTAAAGGAATTCGGTCCGGGAAAGTACAGGGTCAGGCCCTGATCGATAACCCGGCCATCATTGCTGAAGGCTCCATAATGGGCATGGCGGGGCGTCGGGGTGAGGGCGCTGATGCGTTCGGCAATCGGCAGCGCTGCCGGACCAGATACCCGCACTATCCCGACGCCACCCTGACCCGGCGGGGTGGCGATGGCAGCTATGGTGTCGGCGTGGTATTGGCGAGTCATCGGGTATTCCTGTTGGGGGACTGGGCTGTTTCCATCTGGCAGACGGCAAAACGCCCCGAAACCGGGGCGTTTGCGTGGATGCTGGGGGCGATCAGTCCTTCGCCGCAGCGCCTCTTTCGATCTGCCGGGTAATGTACCACTGTTGCGCGATCGACAGGATGTTGTTGACCACCCAGTACAGTACCAGACCGGCCGGGAACCACAGGAAGAAGAAGGTGAAGATGATCGGCAGCATCTTCATCACCTTGGCCTGCATCGGATCCGGTGGTGCGGGGTTCAGCTGTTGCTGAATGAACATGCTCACACCCATCAGGATCGGCAGGATGAACAGCGGGTCCTTCAACGACAGGTCGGTGATCCAGCCAATCCAGGGCGCCTGACGCATCTCGACGCTTTCCATCAGGGTCCAGTACAGGGCGATGAATACCGGCATCTGTACCAGAATCGGCAGGCAGCCACCCAGCGGATTGATCTTTTCCTTCTTGTACAGCTCCATCATGCCCTGGGACAGTTTCTGCCGGTCATCGCCATACTGGTCACGCAGCGCCTGCATTTTCGGGGCAACCCGACGCATGTTGGCCATGGAGCGGTAACTGGTTGCCGACAGCGGGAAGAACGCCAGCTTGATCAGGATGGTCAGCAGGATGATGCTCCAGCCCCAGTTGCCGACCACGCTGTGAATCATGCTCAGGATCCAGAACAGCGGCTGGGCAATGAACCACAGGAAACCGTAGTCCACAGTCAGTTCCAGACCGGGGGAGATTTCCTTCAGACGATCCTGGATCTTGGGTCCGGCATAGAACTGAGCGCCGATAACCGCTTGCTCACCGGCAGCAACGCTGACCGACGGGCTGACAAAGCCAACCAGATAATTGCCCTGGCTGTCCTTGCGAGTCTGATAGACGTGCTGGCCATCAGCGGCGGGTACCCAGGCGCTGACAAAGTAGTGTTGCAGCCAGGCCGCCCAGCCACCATTGACGGTTTCCCGCAGGTTGGCCTTGTCCATGTCCTTGGGCTTGAGTTTCTCGTAGGAGCCATCGGCACTCCAGTAGGCCGCACCGAGGAAGGTCGCCATACCGGTAGCGGTGGAGCTGGACGGGTCGCCGCTGCCATCGCGCTTGATCTGACCGTACAGGCCGCCGCTCCAGCTTTCAGCGCTCTGGTTGTCGATCAGGTAATCGACCTTGACCAGGTAGTCGCCACGGCTGAAAGTGAAACGCTTGATGTAGTTGACGTTGTTCTCGCTGAATTGCAGGTCCACCGTCAGGCTGTCTTCACCCTCGGCCAACTGGTAACTGGTCTGCCCGGTCTGATACAGCGGGCGACCATCGGCACGGGCATCCGGACCGTTGCGACCGGCCAGTCCACTCTGGGCAATATAGGTGCGCTGGGCACTCTGTTCCAGCAGCTGGAAAGGAACATCCGGACGTTGCTGGTGTACCGGGTATTCCGGCAATACCAGCGAGATGATGTCGCCGCCACGGGGATCAATGGTCAGGCGCAGGGTATCGGTTTCGACACTGATCAGGCCGCCAGCGGTGGCCGCTGCAGTCACCGGTTGCACCACGGGAATATCGACGCCATCGACAACTTCCACCGCCTGGGGCACATCATCGCTGTTCTGCGCCGGGTTCAGCTCGGCGCCAGGTACTGCAGGAACGTCTGCCACCTGAGTCTGCGCATTGCTGCCGTTGACCGCAGCTTCGATAACCGGATCACCATAATCCTTGTTCCACTGCAGGATCATCAGATAGGTGATCACGGCCAGCGCAGCGATGAGGATGTTTCTTTGCATGTTCATGGTTTTTCAGCCATCCGAGACGAACAGTTGTTCTTGAGGGGTACAGGATCATAGCCACCCGGGTTCCAGGGATGACAGCGGGACAGACGCCGGGCGCTGAGCAGACTGCCCTTGAGAAAACCATGCTCTTCGATGGCTTCCTGGGCATAGCAGGAACAGGACGGGTAGAAACGACAATGACTGGCCATCAGCGGGCTGATAGCGTAACGGTAAACCTTGATCAGTCCGAGCGCGAGGCTACGCATTGGATGATGGGCGTCCGGAATCACGGGAACGATTGTGTTTGTCAGCGGCCTTGCTCAGCCGACGCCACATGTCCTGGAACAGGGCATGCAGCGCAGCATGGTCAAGCTCGCCCAGACCCCTGCGGGCCAGGACGACAATATCCAGATTGTCCAGATCAGCACGCTGATGTCGGAAGGACTCGCGGGCGATACGTTTGATCCTGTTGCGATCAACTGCCCGCCGGACATTCTTCTTGGCAATGACCAGCCCCAATCGTGCGTGTGTCAGGCTGTTATGCCTGGCCAGCAGCAGAATATTGGGGCCAGAGGCCTTACAGGTGGCTCCATCGAATACGTTCTTGAACTGTGCAGGCGTCAATAGCCGTCGTTCAGGAGCGAACCCGAGATCCACCTGTAAACCCGGTCTTAAGCTGACAGCTTGTGACGGCCTTTGGCACGACGACGAGCCAGCACGGCACGACCGCTGCTGGTAGCCATACGGGCACGGAAACCGTGGTTACGCTTGCGTTTCAAAACGCTGGGTTGGAAAGTTCTTTTCATCTTCAGATACCTGATTAATCACAAAAAGAGCGGTGAAGCCCTTTCAAGGGATCGGAGATTCTAGAGAAGAAGCCTCTCAAGGTCAATTTGATTTACCAAGGAGCAGACAAATAGACAATATAAAGAAAAGATCTTTAAAGGATTACTGATGTAGATACTAATGGGCAGCGGTTTTTCTGTGGATAACCGCCTCCGGCCCTGAGCAATCGCTGCCTGCGGAGAAGGATAAGCCGGTGGGCAGACTGTTCACATCAGGCTCCGACTGTTGTGGCGTGCCTGTGGATAACCAGGCCGGATATCCACAGGCGGATTTATCCTCAGCTTTATGCATGGATTGCCAACAGCCTCATACAGAGTTTGTCCACAGAGCTCGCGCAGCCCATGAAATCAAGGGGAACAGGGGAAATGGTGGCCTTTTTGGCAACCCGGAATCGAGTGTGCGGGATTCGTCAGTTTCTCGACCTGCAGCCATCTGCATGTGGATAAGTGGGGGCTAAAAAGGCTAGAATGCACGATGCTTCGCAGGCCGTCCGGGCGGCTGTCCTGCGCAACTCTTCATCTAGCTGAACCGGGTCGCCCAGGCCTGGAGTCGGGGGAATTTAGTGTCTGTTGTACTCTGGCAGCAATGCATGGATTTTTTGCGCGACGAGCTTCCATCCCAGGAATTCAACACCTGGATTCGTCCGTTGCAGGTCGAGGGCGATCAGGCTGAACTGCGCCTGTACGCTCCGAACCGTTTTGTGCTGGATTGGGTCAACGACAAATACCTGAACCGCATTCAGGAATTGCTGGATGATCTGTCTCAGGGCCAGGCACCCTTGCTGTCCCTGTTTATCGGCAGCCGCCGTAGTACTGTCCCCGCTGCCGTGGCAGCCCCGTCGGTCGCCGCCGCTCCGATTCAGCGCAGCGAACCGGAACCAGTCCCGGTGGCCACTCCGGTACCTGCGCCCCGTCCCCAGTCCGGGCATGGTTTCCAGCCAGAACCGGTCAATTACGGCAAGGTGGAAGAGGATGAGCCGCAGCCACCGCAACGGGCGGACCAGGGCAATACCGTCATCAAGCACACCAGTTATCTGAATCGCAGCTTTACCTTCGAGAACTTCGTCGAAGGTAAATCCAACCAGCTGGCCCGGGCTGCTGCCTGGCAGGTGGCGGATAACCCCCGGCATGGTTACAACCCGCTGTTTCTGTATGGCGGCGTGGGTCTGGGTAAGACGCACCTCATGCACGCGGTGGGCAACCACCTGCTGAAGAAGAACCCGGCGGCCAAGATCGTCTATCTGCATTCCGAGCGTTTTGTGGCTGATATGGTCAAGGCGCTGCAGATGAACGCCATCAACGACTTCAAGCGCTACTACCGCTCGGTCGATGCCCTGCTGATTGACGATATCCAGTTCTTCGCCAAGAAGGAGCGGTCGCAAGAGGAATTCTTCCATACTTTCAATGCCTTACTGGAAGGTGGCCAGCAGGTGATCCTGACCAGTGACCGCTACCCCAAGGAAATTGACGGTCTGGAAGAGCGCCTCAAGTCCCGTTTTGGCTGGGGCCTGACTGTTGCGGTGGAACCACCGGAGCTGGAAACCCGGGTCGCCATTCTGATGAAGAAGGCCGAGCAGTCGCGGGTCGATCTGCCGCACGACGCCGCCTTCTTCATTGCCCAACGCATTCGCTCCAACGTACGTGAACTGGAAGGAGCCCTTAAACGGGTGATTGCCAGCGCTCACTTCATGGGGCGGGATATCACCATCGAACTGATCCGCGAGTCGCTCAAGGATCTGCTGGCTCTCCAGGACAAACTGGTGAGCATCGACAATATCCAGCGCACCGTGGCCGAGTACTACAAAATCAAGGTCGCTGACATCCTGTCCAAGCGTCGCTCCCGTTCAGTCGCCCGGCCCCGTCAGGTGGCCATGGCCCTGTCCAAGGAGCTGACCAACCACAGCCTGCCGGAAATCGGCGACGCATTTGGTGGACGGGATCACACTACCGTGTTGCATGCCACGCGAAAGATTGCAGAACTGCGTGAAACTGATGCGGATATCCGCGAAGATTACAAGAACCTGCTACGGACACTGACCACCTGAGTGTGTGCCAAGCAAACTGCCAACCTGCACGAGGTCGAAGGAAGACAATGCAATTTACCATCCAACGCGAAGCCCTGTTGAAGCCGCTGCAACTGGTGGCGGGTGTCGTCGAACGTCGGCAGACCCTGCCGGTACTCTCCAATGTGCTGATGGTGGTCGATGGAAATACGCTGTCGCTGACCGGTACCGATCTGGAAGTCGAACTGATCGGTCGCATCAACCTGGAAGAAGCAGCCGAAGACGGCGAGATCACCGTACCTGCGCGCAAGCTGATGGATATCTGCAAATCCCTGCCGGATGAAGCCACCATCAACTTTCGCGTCGAAGAAGGCAAAGCCTTGGTCAAGGCTGGCCGCAGCCGCTTCACCCTGGCCACCCTGCCCGCCAACGACTTCCCCAGCGTCGAAGATGGCGAAGGTTCGCTGAGCTTTGCCGTCAGCCAGAACAAGCTGCGCCGCCTGATCGAGCGTACCGGGTTTGCCATGGCGCAACAGGACGTACGTTACTACCTGAACGGCATGCTGCTGGAAATCAACGCTGGCCAACTGCGCGCCGTGGCCACCGACGGTCACCGCATGGCCATGTGTACCGTGGATGCCAACATCGATTATCAGGAAAAATACCAGCTGATCGTGCCGCGCAAGGGTATTCTCGAACTGGCCCGCCTGCTGGCCGAAGCTGACGACCTGATCAACATTGTCCTGGGCACCCACCACATTCGCGCTACCACCGGTGACTTCACCTTCACCTCCAAGCTGGTCGACGGAAAATTCCCCGACTACGAGCGGGTATTGCCCCGTGGTGGTGACAAGGAAGTGATTGCTGATCGTCAGTCACTGCGCAACGCCTTCAGCCGTACCGCGATTCTTTCCAACGAGAAGTATCGTGGTATTCGCCTGATGCTCAGTGATTCGCTGCTGAAAATTCAGGCGAACAACCCTGAGCAGGAAGAAGCAGAAGAAGATGCGGTAGTGGAGTACAGCGGCAGCCCGCTGGAGATCGGCTTCAACGTCAGCTACCTGCTGGACGTGATGAACGTGCTGAGCAACGAGCAGGTGAAAATCATCCTCTCCGATGCCAACAGCAGCGCGCTGATTCAGGAAGCTGAAACGGACGACAGCCTCTACGTTGTCATGCCCATGCGTCTCTGAGCCTATGCCGCTCAAGCGTGTTACCGTCACCGGCGTGCGCAACCTGCAGCCGGTGACGCTCCACCCCTCCCCCCGCATCAACCTCATCTACGGCGCCAACGGCAGCGGTAAATCCAGTTTTCTTGAAGCCATCCACCTGCTTGGTCTGGCTCGTTCCTTCCGCAGCACTCGCCTGCAACCTGTCATTCAGCACGGCGAACAACAGTGCACCGTGTTCGGTGAAGTCCAGCAACCCAGCGGCCTGACCAACTCGATCGGCATTACCCGCAGCAAACAGGCTGATTATCAGATTCGCATTGACGGGCAAACCGTGCGCAGTATTGCGCAACTGGCCGAGACGCTGCCGCTGCAATTGATCAATCCCGAGAGCTTCAGACTGCTGGAAGGCGCGCCGAAGCAGCGTCGTCAGTACCTGGACTGGGGAGTGTTCCACGTGGAACATCAGTTCCTGCCAGCGTGGCAGCGTCTGCAAAAAAGCCTCAAACAGCGTAATAGCCTGCTGCGACGTGGTAGAATACAGCGTTCGATGCTGGTTCCATGGGAAACCGAGCTGGTTTCCGCTGCTGAACGCATCGATGATTTCCGCCGGGACTACCTGCAAAGGCTGAAGCCGGTGTTCGAGGAAATTCTCGCCAGACTGGTGCCCCTTGATGATCTGACCCTCAGCTATTACCGAGGTTGGGATAAGGAAAAGCCGCTGGCACAGGTGCTGGATGAGCAGTTTGATAGGGATAGTCAGCTGGGTTATACCCAGGCCGGCGCGCAGCGAGCTGATCTGAGGTTGCGCTGTAATGGCATGAACGCCGTTGACATATTATCCCGGGGCCAACAGAAGTTGGTGGTATGCGCCCTCAAGATAGCCCAGGGCTACTTGCTGAAGGAATATGGCGTGCAACAGGACTGTGTTTATCTGGTGGATGATTTGCCATCCGAACTGGATGCACAGCACCGCAAGGCCCTGTGCGCCCTGCTGGAGGATCTGGAATGTCAGATTTTCATCACCAGCGTGGAGGCGGAGCAGCTGCGGGACTGTTGGAAGAACGATACACCCTTGTCGATGTTCCACGTGGAACATGGGCATATTGTGCAGACCGATTGATGTCTGGGAGTGAATACTGAATGACCGAACAAAAAGCTTACGATTCATCAAGTATCAAGGTCCTCAAGGGCCTTGATGCGGTGCGTAAACGCCCCGGCATGTATATCGGCGACACCGACGACGGAACCGGCCTGCACCACATGGTATTCGAAGTGGTGGATAACTCCATCGACGAAGCCCTCGCCGGGCATTGTACGGATATCAGCATCACTATCCATACTGACGAGTCCATCACCGTCCAGGATAACGGTCGGGGCATCCCCACCGATATCCACGAAGAAGGCGTCTCCGCCGCAGAGGTCATCATGACCGTGCTGCATGCCGGGGGTAAATTCGACGATAACAGCTACAAGGTATCCGGTGGTCTGCACGGTGTAGGGGTATCCGTGGTCAACGCCCTCTCCAAAGAGCTGGTAATGACCATTCGCCGGGGTGGCAAGGTATGGGAGCAGACCTACCACCACGGCATCCCACAGGCCCCTCTGGCGCCGATTGGCGACACCGAGACCAGTGGTACCCAGATTCACTTCAAACCCTCGGAAGAGACCTTTACCAGCATCAGCTTCAGCTGGGATATTCTCGCCAAACGCCTGCGTGAACTGTCCTTCCTCAACTCCGGTGTGGGTATCAACCTGATTGATGAGCGCAGCGGCAAGCGTGAACTGTTCCGCTACGAAGGTGGTCTGAGTGCTTTTGTTGAATATCTCAACGTCAACAAGACCACCATCAACTCGGTATTCCACTTCAACGTGCAGCGTGACGACGGCATTGCCGTGGAAGTGGCCATGCAGTGGAACGACAGCTTCAACGAAAACCTGCTGTGTTTCACCAACAACATTCCCCAGCGTGACGGCGGTACCCACCTTGCCGGTTTCCGTGGAGCCCTGACCCGCACGCTGAACAACTACATCGAGCAGGAAGGCCTGCTGAAAAAACTCAAGGTCAGCACCTCCGGTGACGATGCCCGGGAAGGTCTGACGGCGATCATTTCGGTCAAAGTGCCCGATCCCAAGTTCTCCTCCCAGACCAAGGACAAACTGGTCTCCTCGGAAGTGAAAACCGCCGTCGAGCAGGAAATGAACAAGTTCTTCAGCGACTACCTGCTGGAGAGCCCCAACGAAGCCAAGGCCGTGGTCGGCAAGATGATCGACGCCGCCCGTGCCCGTGAAGCAGCGCGTAAAGCCCGGGAAATGACCCGCCGCAAGGGCGCACTGGATATCGCCGGACTGCCCGGTAAACTGGCCGACTGCCAGGAAAAGGACCCCGCCCTGTCCGAACTCTACATTGTGGAAGGTGACTCCGCGGGCGGCTCTGCCAAACAGGGCCGTAACCGCAAGACCCAGGCCATCCTGCCGCTCAAAGGCAAGATCCTCAACGTAGAGAAAGCCCGCTTCGACCGCATGCTCTCCTCCCAGGAAGTCGGCACCCTGATCACCGCACTGGGTTGCGGTATTGGTCGGGAAGAATTCAATATCGAGAAGCTGCGCTACCACAACATCATCATCATGACCGATGCTGACGTCGACGGCGCGCACATCCGTACCCTGCTGCTGACCTTCTTCTTCCGTCAGATGCCGGAGCTGATCGAAAAAGGCTACATCTATATCGCCCAGCCGCCGCTGTACAAGATCAAACGCGGCAAGCAGGAACAGTACCTCAAGGACGACGAGGCACTGGAGGATTATCTGACGCAATCCGCGCTGGAAGACTCCTACCTGCACGTAAACGAACACGCCCCGGGTATTACCGGTGAACCGCTGGAGCGGATCGTCAACGAATACCGCGACGTGATGAAGACCCTCAAGCGCCTCGGCCGCCTGTACCCGCAGGAACTGATGGAACAGCTTATCTACCTGCCGCGTATCTCCAAGGAGCATCTGGCAGACAAGGCCTTCATGGATAACTGGTTGATTTCATTCGAAAAGCTGGTCAAGGAAGAAGAGCGCTCCGGTCAGGAATACACCGTCAGCCTGCGTGAAGACAAGGAACGCCAACTGTGGCTGCCCGAGGTGGAAATCCTCAGCCACGGCCAGACCAGCTACGTCACCTTCAACCGTGACCTGTTCGCCAGTAACGACTACCGTGCCATGGCCGATCTGGGTGAACAGCTGCAGAGCCTGCTGGAAGAAGGAGCCTACATCCAGCGCGGCGAGAAGAAGAAGCCGATCCGCTACTTCAAGGAAGGCATCGAGTGGATGATGAGCGAAACCGCCCGCCGCCACACCATCCAGCGCTACAAGGGACTGGGTGAGATGAACGCGGACCAACTCTGGGAAACCACCATGGACCCGGAAAACCGCCGCATGCTGCAAGTCACCATCGACGACGCCATCGCCGCCGACCAGATCTTCAACACCCTTATGGGAGACCATGTAGAGCCGAGAAGAGAGTTCATCGAGCGTAATGCGCTGGCGGTGTCCAACCTGGACGTTTGATCAGTT
>JAAYHO010000442.1 GCA_012735335.1 Gammaproteobacteria bacterium | reverse complement strand
GCTGAACCTCCTGTGATCCTGATCAGATGAGTTTCATTGTGCGAAATAATGAAACCATATTTCGCATAGCAAAATACAAAACTTGTCAGGCCTTGTCGATGCCCATTACAAAATACCAACTCATAACGGGTATTGATGGTTACACGCCAAGGCGTTCTATATCCCTCGCCAGGATTGCCAATTGGTGGGCCAGCTGGTTTTTCACCTTGTCTTCCGATACCAGGTACGTGGGTGCGCCGCAGGTCAGCGCCATGATGGTGCCGTCCTGCAGGTGCAGGGCCACACCAGCGGCATTGACGTTGCGATCCCAGTCGCCCAGCGACAGGCAGAAGCCGTACTTCTGGTAATCAGCAAAGGCCTGCTCCAGCTGTTTTTCCAGTTCCGGCCAGGTGTCCGGATTCCGCGTTGCCAGAGAACTCATCACATGCTGACGCTCTTCTTCCTTCATCGCGGCCAGATAGGCGCGGCCGGCGGCGGTGGTCGCCAATGGCAGGCGTACACCCACATCCATGCGCAGCGAGGTAACCTCGGCCGGGCGGCAGTTCTCCACATAGATCATCGACAGCCGGTCACGGCAGGTCAGGCCTACGGAGGTATTGGTGTTGCGGGCGAACTCATCCAGATAGGGCTTGGCCAACTGGCGGACGCGCAGGTTGGATACATAGGCGTAACCCAGTGCCAGCACGCCGGAGTCCAACTGGTACTTTTCCAGCTGTGGGGAATAGGAGAGATAACCCAGCTTGGTCAGCGTATAGGTCATACGCGATACCGTGGGCTTGGGCAGGCCGGTGATGCGGGCAATATCCTGATTGCCCATCACCACCGAGCCATGACTGAAAGCGCGCAATACATCCAGTCCGCGCGACAGCGCCTCGACAAATTTGCGGTCCTTGACCGGGGCCGCGTCTGTCTGATTGTCATTCATGGGCATGAGTACCTTGATTAATGCATCCGTAGAGTCTTTCTTGTTATTTCGCATTGCGAAATACCTTTGACACAGGCTTCGCAGGGCAATTGTTATGATTTGTTCGGATGATTGCGCAGCCGCGGCAGATAGAATAGCATCTTTTTGGTATTGTGTTTCGCACTGCAAAATAATAGTCCAATAAAGAGGTTCCGATGTCCACTCCAGAATCCTGCGTTGTTGCTGGCCAGCTGGCCGATCTTGGCCATACAAACCTGTACGACCTGTTGGAGAAGGCCTGTCGTGATTATGGCGATAAACCGGCGTTCTCCTGCGGCGCGGATTCCCTGAGTTTCATCGCCCTGCGAGAGCACGCCGATGCCTTTGCCCGCTACCTGCGCCATGAAGCGGGGCTGCAGCCGGGTGATCGCCTGGCGATCCAGTTGCCCAACCTGCTGCAATATGTGGTGACCATCTTCGGTGCCTTCAAAGCCGGGCTGGTCATCGTCAATACCAACCCCCAATACACTGCCCCGGAGACCCGTCATCAGTTCAGCGATTCCGGCGCCCGCGCCGTGGTGGTGCTGGACAAGCTGGTGCCGCTGGTGCGCAGTGTGCAGGCCGAAACTCAGATTGAGCGGCTGATCGTCACCAGTGTGGATGACTGGCGCAATCCGCAGGAGCAGAGCGGCAGTGCAGACGAAACCCGCTTCATGGCGGCCTTGGCCATCGGTCGCACCCTGCCTGAGGTCGAGCCCGAACGGGGTCTGGAGGACATTGCCGTGCTGCAGTACACCGGCGGCACTACCGGCGTGTCCAAGGGCGCCATGCTGACCCACCGCAACCTGCTGAGCAACGTGTTGCAGGCGGTGAGCATCATCACGCCGGGCGAGGTCGAGTACGGCAACGAAACGCGGGTCTCACCGCTGCCGCTGTACCATATCTTTGCCTTTACCGCGAACTGCCTGGCCTCGATCTTCACCGGCTTCAACAGCGTGATCATCACCAATCCCCGGGACCTGGACAGCATGATTGCCGACATGCAGCGGCATGACGTCACCCTGCTGACCGGAATCAACTCGCTGTTCGTGTCGCTGATGGCCCATCCGCAATTCGACAGTATCGACTTCAGCCGCCTCAAGTGGGTCAACTCCGGTGGTGCTCCGCTGAACCTGGCGGTGGCCGAGCGCTGGTTCCAGCGTACCGGCAGTGTGGTGCGCGAAGGCTTCGGCATGACCGAGACCTCGCCGGTGGTGGTCGCCTCCACCGCCAATACCCCTTATAAGGAAGGCTATATCGGTCAGGCGGTGATCGATACGGAAATGAAGATTGTCGATGACGACGGCCGCGAGCAGCCTGCAGGGGAGCCGGGTGAGCTGCTGATCCGCGGCCCGCAGGTGATGCAGGGCTACTGGCAGCGCCCCGAGGCCACCGCGGAAACCTTTACCGAGGACGGTTGGCTGAAGACCGGTGATATCGGCGTGATCGACGAGGAGGGCTTCCTCAAACTGGTCGACCGCAAGAAGGACATGATTCTGGTATCCGGTTTCAACGTCTATCCCAATGATGTGGAAGATGCGGTCATGCGTCATCCGGGCATCCGTGAGTGTGTCGCCGTCGGCGTGCCGGACGAGCGTAAGGGCGAGGCGATCAAGCTGTATGTCAGTCTGCATGACAAGGCGCTCGGCGAGGCCGATATCATCGCCCACTGCCGTGAGCAACTGACCGGCTACAAGGTGCCGAGCTTTATCGAGATCCGCGATGACCTGCCCAAGTCCACCGTCGGCAAGCTGTTGCGCCGGGTGCTGCGCGACGAAGCCCGGGCCCAGGCCGGACAATAAGCGGAGAACTGCCATGAGCATCACCAGCATGAACGCACTGACCCTGAACATCAGTGATGGCGTCGCCGAGATCGGTCTGGATGACGGCAAGGTCAATGCCCTGTCCGAGCAGATGCTCAACGATCTGCTGGCCGCGATTGCCGAAGCCAGAGAGGCTGATGCGGCGCTGCTTATATATGGACGGGCCGGGTGTTTCAGTGGTGGCTATGACCGCAAACTGATCGCCGCCGGTGGCCCGGCCTGCGATGCCATGCGCGCCGCCGGGGATCGGCTGACCTTGGCGCTGCTGGATTACTCGGCGCCGGTGCTGATTGCCAGTACCGGGCATGCCATGGCCAAGGCGGCCTTCATGCTGTTGCTGGCGGACTACCGTGTGGGTGCCGCCGGAGCCTTCAATATCGGTCTCAATGAAGTGGCCATCGGCATGACCATGCCCGATGCCGCCATGCCCCAGGCCCGTCGCCTGGCGCCCCAGTGGCTGAACCGCTGCGCCTTGCAGGCGCAGATCCTCAACCCGGAGCAGGCGCTGGAAGCAGGCTTCTACGATGAACTGGCCACCGGCGGCGATCTGCTGGAGCGGGCCAGGGACAAGGCCCGGCAACTGGCCGGGCTGGACCGCACGGCCTACCGGGAAACCCGGGCGCTGCTCAATGCACCGCTGCGCGCCGAGGTGCTGGCGGCGTTGGGGCAGTAGCTGCTGCTTTTCTTTGAGCTGCCCTGCGCGCCCCAACGTCATTGCGAGTCGCGCAGCGACGCGGCAATCCATTGCCACGGTGTAGCGGCACCCACTGGATTGCCGCGCCTCTTCGAGGCTCGCAATGACGGCGGGAAGTGAGTCAGACCGCTACGACTACCGCGTCTGTGGGAGTCGCGCCCACGCGGCGAAGCCCCCTCACTCCTTGAAATACACCGACTGGGTGCTGGTCAGCAGCAGTACCCCATCCTCCGACCACAGATGCGCTACCTGATCCGCATAGTTGCTGTGCAGTCGGCAGGCCTTGGCCTGACCGAGCACGTAGCCGGTGCCCGCTGCGGCCAGCTCATCGCTGGTGGCATGGAAGTAGTGGGTCATGCACACGGTGCCGGAGGGGGTGAATTGATTGCGCAGCAGGAAGATCCGCGGCGCGAACACATCGCCCAGGGCGCTCAGTGAGCAGTAGTCCAGCGGCCGCTCGGGGTAATCGCGCACCCACAGCAGCGACTCGGTATCCGCTGGTTGATCTGCTGGAATCGGCTGCAGCGGAATACCGTGGACAAAGCGGAAGTCGTACTGCTTGAACCAGTTGCGGATGTTGAGCGGGGTACGCTGCAGGGACGACGGAGCGGGCGCGACAGGGGCGCTGAGCTGTTGCTCGGACAGGGTCTCCCGGCGGGTGGCAAAGAACGCCGTAGCGCTGGTTACCACCTCGCCATTCTGCTTCTGCAGCAGCAGCCAGTGCTGGGTCGAGCGGTTGGTACGCAGCGGCGTGGCCTCCACCTCGAACTCACCCTCGGCCACCGGACCGGCAAAATTCACCGTCAACGACACCGGATCACCCAGCCGTTGCGGATGCTGCAGTACCGCGTTCAGCAGCGTGGCAGCGGTCGCACCGCCGAAGGGGCCGACCATATTGAGGAAGGCGTCACTGGTCTGACCCTGGTACAGATTGGGCGAGACCGGGCTCAGGGCTATGGCCTGATCGAATGCATGGCTGGTGCTCATTGTTATGGGTTCCATTATCGAACTGTACTGAGGGGGCATTCTAGGGACTGGAGTTCAGGGGGACAAGCGGATATGGCGGCATGAATCCGTCGTCATGCATGAGGGCGATGGATGGAGGCGATAGACGGGAGCGATAGATGGAAGCGATGCAGGGGAGTGCTGGTGCAGCGGCAGGGCGCTGCACCAGGGTATTGCTCAACCGCGCTGGTAGGTGCCGACCAGACGGTTCATTGCCAGGGTGTGGGGCTCGACCTTGGCCAGCAGTTGCCACATGTCCAGACCTTCATCCAGGTTCGGCTCGCAATCCAGCGCCAGTACCCAGAAGTAGTACTTGTGCTGGCCATGGCCTTCCGGCGGCATGGGACCACCGTAGCCGGGCTTGCCGAAGTTGGTCGGGCCGTCAGCGTGTTGCTTGCAGCCTTCGGGCAGGGCGGTGACGTCAGCGGGGATGTTGTAGTGCACCCAATGCACAAAGCCGAAGGTGCCGTTGGCGGAGATCAGCGGCGCGTCCGGGTCATGGCATATCACCGCAAAGCTCTTGGTGCCGGCCGGTGCACCGCTCCAGCTCAGCGCCGGGGAAACATCCTCACCCTCGCCAGTATGTTTGCTGGGAATGGCGCCGTCGTTGGCGAAGGCGCTGCTGGTCAATTGCAGATCGAGATTCAATGCAAAACCCATGGTGTACTCCTGGTAGGCATGAAAGGAACAGACATCATCAGCGGATCAGGCTGCTGAGCAGCCAGAGTCCGAGCAACAACCAGATGATGCCGCGAATGAAACGCTTCTTGATGACAGAGCTGAAGCCCAGGTAGATCAGGAACAGGCCGAGGATGACAAAGGCGATGCTGAGCAGACTGCTGTCCACCCCCAGCGCCCGGGAAAAGCCATTGACGAAAGCACTGCTGGCACCGCTGAGCAGATTGAACAGCCAGGACAGGGCATCCACGATCAGTCGAACCAAGGTACCAAAGGCCTGGCCCAGCCATTCAAAGGGGTTGGTGTTTACATGCATCGGCGCGTTTCCGGATCTGTTTGCGGGCAGGGGCTAACCATAGCAGAGGTTGGCAGGTGGTCAGAAGAGTGGGGAGGTGCAACCTCACCCTGTGCAACCCTTGCATGGGTAATTCATATAAGGGTTGGTGTGTTACTTATGTAGCCAGTTTGCACATTGTTCCCCCTCTCCCCAGCCCTCTCCCGCAAGGGGAGAGGGGGCGGGTCTGATGTTGCTGATGGTGCTGTGTCAGGCAAACGCCGCTGTGCTCCCCTCTCCCCTTGCGGGAGAGGGGTTGGGGGAGAGGGGGGAAAGAGCGATCAGACCCGCTCAATCACCGCCGCCACACCCTGGCCCAGGCCGATGCACAGACTGACCAGCGCATAACGCTTGCCGCTACGCTCCAGCTGGCGCAAAGCGGTCAGGGTCAGGCGTGCGCCGGAGGCGCCCAGCGGGTGACCGACGGCGATGGCGCCGCCGTTGGGGTTCAGGCGCGGATCGTCGAAGGCGATGCCCAGTTGCTTGGCACAGCCCAGTACCTGGGAGGCGAAGGCTTCGTTGATTTCGATCACGTCCATATCAGCCAGGGTCAGACCGGCGCGGCTCAGGGCTTTCTTGCAGGCCTCGACCGGGCCCAGGCCCATGACCCGCGGCGCGACACCGGATACCGCGCCGGCAAGGATGCGGCCACGGGGTTTCACACCATATTTCTCACCGATGGCTTCGCTGCCGATGATCAGCGCGGCAGCGCCATCGTTCACGCCCGAGGCGTTACCGGCGGTGACCACACCACCTTCGGACAGCGGACGCAGGCCGGACAGGGCGGCCATATCACTGGACGGGCGCGGATGTTCGTCCTGATCGACCAGCTTGTTCGGTTTCTTGCGGCCCTGGGGCACTTCGATCGGGTGGATTTCCTCGGCAAAGAAGCCTTCAGCGCGGGCCTGCTCGTACAGCGCCTGGCTGCGTGCGGCGTAGCTGTCGGCTTCCTCACGGGTGATGCCCAGATCCGCAGCGACGTTGTCGGCGGTCTGCGGCATGGTGTCGTCACCGAACTGCTTCTCGACCTTGGGGTTAGGGAAGCGTGCGCCAATGGTGCTGTCGAAGGCGCGGAAGTCGCGGGAGAAAGGGCTCTCGCTCTTGGCGATAACAAAGGGCGCGCGGCTCATGCTTTCCACGCCGCCGGCCACGAACAGCTCGCCTTCGCCGGCTTTTACCGCACGGGCGGCATCCAGAATGGCGGCCAGGCCGGAACCGCACAGACGGTTGACGGTCACGCCTGCCACTTCCTGCGGCAGACCGGCCAGCAGACCGGCATGACGGGCGACGTTACGCGCGTCTTCACCGGCCTGGTTGGTGTTGCCCATGACTACGTCTTCGTAGTCATGGCCGGTGAAGGGGTTGCGCGCCACCACGGCACGGATCACCTCGGCCAGCAGGTCGTCCGGGCGTACCGGGGCCAGGGCACCGGCGTGGCGACCGAAGGGGGAACGCAAACCATCATAGATATAGGCAGTCATCAGATTACTCCTGGAAATCGGGGGTGGTCAGGGGCAGATCCAGCTGGACGCGGCGGCGCAGCCAGGGGCTGGG
>JAAYHO010000441.1 GCA_012735335.1 Gammaproteobacteria bacterium | reverse complement strand
CTCGATGATATAAGCCATGCCTACATTGTATCCACAAGGATACGCACGTCAACTCTCTGGCCGTATCCCCGGACTGGGCATGAGATACCTCGACGGAGGTGTGCAGCGGAGATCAACTTGGGCACACGACGGTAACCATGACCGAGCACTATGTGCGCAATCGCAAGGGCAAGAAAATCACGCCCACAAAATAGAGTTGCGGACCAGCGCTGTCATTGCGGACCAAGCAAAAAAGGGAGGAAAGAAAAGAAACCGCTCTAGAATGGTGCCCGGAGCCGGGGTCGAACCGGCACGAAGGTTACCCTTCGAGGGATTTTAAGTCCCTTGCGTCTACCAATTTCGCCATCCGGGCTGGCAGCACCTGAGTGAGCCTGCAACTCCGGTTGCCAGATGGCTGCAACCTGAAGGTTTGTGCAGAACTCAAGAAGATTCAGGATCTTACAGACTTCACCCGACAGCAACAAGCGGTTTTTCATGCTGTCCCACCGAGCATGCCCTGACTACCAGGGGCCCGAACGAAAGGTCTGCTTCTGCAGCTCATGGATCTGCTCGACAAAGCTATTCAGAACCGGCTCCGCCTGTGCATGCACGTCCGCCGCAGCGGTCTGGGGCGGTAGCGTCAGCAGCCGGTGCATGCCACTGTCCAGTTGCGCGATTGCCTGGGTCAGACGGTCAGCACTCTGGGAGTATCCCAGCACCAGCAATTCATCGGCACAGCGTCGGCTGTCACGCGCCAGGTGCTGCAGCTCATGCCGGGTTTTTCTTCGATCTTCCTCCCCTCCGGCGACTGTTTTGAGCGTGGCTGCCAGCAGCTTCTTGTCCCAGAAGGAGGTAAGAACCAGCGCCAGCGCGTCGTACGCCTTCTGACTCTTGATCTGCTGACGCCAGGCACCCAGGGCGTAGACTGCAGCAACAGCCGCGCAGAGAGTCGCCACGTCGGCAGCGATGGTCAACAAGCCCAGCATGTTCAGTTCGCCCAGATCCGGCAGAAGTCGCCCGAGGATCGCTCCTGCTGCAAACACCAGTACCAACGCCAGCAGATGATGAAGCATGGCTCCTCCGTTTCAGCCTGCACGGTTCATGACCTGAGTGCATGATACCCAAGGGCCCGGATAAAGGGAGGTGCTGCACAGACGATGATGGAGAGACGCATGGCGTTCAGTTTCTCTGTGCCTCACCGCTGCGCTGACCCGTCTATGCTGTGTGGGTTGATGTGTGTACAGGAGAGGTCATGATCAGGCGGTTGATCAACGTATTGCGGGTATTGCTCAGTTCCTATGTCACTACCGGTATATCCGCCGGTGTCGGGTTGATGCTCATATCCGGTAGCGCCTGGCTGCTGCTCGGTCAGTTTGCAGCCTCGGTGATGGCGGTGGGTGCCATTGTCTGCGTACCACCGGATCATGCCATGCCCCGTCGAGGCAAGTTCGGCAGTCTGTTGCCGATTGCGATTATCGGGCTGCCGCTGTTTGCCGGGGTGCAGATCCTGCATGACGATCCGCTGTATCTGGGACTGCTGCTGGTGCCGGCGACCTTCTTCGCCTTCCTGGCCGGGGCCTGGGGCGCCCGTGGCCTGCCGGTGGTGATCTCCATCATGTTCACCATGACCTTCTCCATGGCGGTACCCAGACACCTGAGTGACGTCAGCCTGCTGACCACCTGCCTGTACTTTGCCACCGGCTCGCTGAGCTACATGGTCTACGCAACCGCTTCCAACGCCTTGCTCAACCCCCGCTATCGGCTCCAGTTACTGGCCCAGTCGATGCTGGCTCTGAGTCGCATGATGCGCACCCAGGCAGATCGTTTCGACCCGACCACGCATGCCGTTACCAGTGCCGACCTGATGCGTGAGCAGGCCGTACTCGCCGAACAGTTGCAGGCTGCCAGGGATCTGTTGCTGGAGTCGCCGCGCACACCCAGACGGCAGCAATTGGCGGCGATCCTGATCAATATCCTCGAGATCCGCGACCACCTGCTGGCCAGTGAGCTGGATCTGGATCTGGTGAAATCCAGTCCCGAGTCGGCCCAGGTGCTGATCGAGATGCATAAGCTGATCGACCAGATGGCCGACGAGCTGGATCGCCATGCCGATGACCTGCTGTTCTGGCGCAAGTCGCGTCCGCTGACCGACTGGCGGCCGGCACTGGCAGCGCTCAACCGCATTCCGCTGAACATGGCCCAGACGCAACACAGTGATACCCCGTCGCTGACCACCCTGCTGCGCGGGCTGACCAACCGGGTGGGCAATATCAACGACGAGATACTGCACATCAACCGGCTGGCCCGGGGCAAGGTCGAGCCCGACCTGACGGCTGTACGCACCGCCTGGAAGCTGTTTGTCAGCCCGACCAACTGGTCGCTGCGCCCGTTCACCGTGCTCTGGCGCTGGGACGCACCGCCGCTGCGCCACGCCATGCGCGCTGCGCTGGCAGTAGGTACCGGCTACCTGCTGTCGCTGGCATTGCCCTGGGCATCCCATGGCTACTGGATTCTGGTCACCATAGTGGTGGTGCTGCGCGGAAGCCTGTCGCAGACCCTGGAACGGCGCAACAGCCGGGTTGCCGGTACCCTGCTGGGTTGCGTACTGGCCGGCGCCATTCTGTCCACCCAGGCGCCCACCCTGGTACTGCTGGTGATAGTGCCGCTGGCCCAGGCGGTGTCCCACTCCTTTGCCATCAAGCGCTATCTGATCACTGCGGTGGCGGCCACCGTACTCAGCCTGGTGCAGGCGCACCTGATCAGCGCCGGGGATGCAACCATGTTCCACGCCATGGAGCGTTTCGCCGATACCCTGATCGGCGTGGGTATCGCCTGGGCCTTCAGCTATGTGCTGCCGTCCTGGGAGCGCAGTCAGATTCCCTCGCTGGTCAATCGCACCCTGCAGGCCCAGGCCCGGCACGCAGAGATCGCCCTGAGCCTGGGGCAATTCAAGGCGGTGGACGATGAACCCGAGCTGGAATGGCGGCTGGCACGCAAGGAGGCCTATGACAGCCTGTCGGCGCTGGTACAGGCCACCCGCCGCTCACTGGCCGAGCCCAGGGCCGTACGCCCACCGCTGGAGCCGCTGGAAGACCTGCTCAGCCACGGCTATCAGCTGCTGGCCCAGCTGACCACTATCAAGACCATGCTGATGATGCGCAGAGAAGAAGATCAGAGTGACATTCAGCCGGTCCTGCGCTTCGCTGCCGAGGAGATCGGGCGGAGTCTGGATGGCGGGGGTGGGGAAGAGGAAAGTCCGCCCTTCGTGCGGGTGGAATGGGGTGATCAGGAGAAGTTCAGCGACCCCTTCGTGTATGACCTGCGCCCCTGGATTCTGCGGCGTCTGAATCTGGCTCAGGAACTGGCACAGAGCCTGCGCCAGGATGCCAATGCGGTTCTGAAGCCCGCAGGGGAGCCTGAAGGCTCCCCCACTGTCGGCTGATCAGACCATCTCGGTACCGTTACGCTTGGCGGTCCGGTAATCGCGCAGTACCGCGCCGACAATCACCCCGAGCATGACCAGCGTCAGGATCGGCCAGAACAGGATATAACTTCCATAGATGAGTTCTTGCATGCTATTTCTCCTTGCTTGATAGGCAGCCCGCCTTCACGCGGGCTGCGGTGCCCTCAGCGGACAGTCGCCGGGGCTTCCAGCTCGCCATCTGCGGCGGGCTTGTTGTAGTCGCTGACCCGCTGCTGGATGGTGTCGAAGTCGAAGCGCTCATTGCTCGCCAGACTGATGACAATGCACACCATAGTGCTTACCCCGTAGGCAGTCAGCGAGGCCAGCAGTACCGTGAACTC
Source organism: Gammaproteobacteria bacterium (assembly GCA_012735335.1). GTDB lineage: Bacteria > Pseudomonadota > Gammaproteobacteria > Pseudomonadales > Pseudomonadaceae > Halopseudomonas. The sequence continues at coordinate 2,957 of JAAYHO010000441.1, read as the reverse complement.
GCGCAGCTCGCCTACACCAATCCAGGCAATGACGGCGGTGCCAATGAAGAAGGCAATCACGCCCAGGCGCTTGCCGAAGAAACCGAAGGTCATCAGTCCCAGCACCACGCCGGCACCCACCGCTGCCAGCAGCTCGATGACCGTGGCCAGCACGCCGACCATGGGCACCAGTTCGAAGCGCACCAGACAGAATATCGCCATCGCCGCGGCCACCGCCCAGGTGAAGGCGGCATTGGTGACCCGGTTCCAGAAGCAGCTGGCAATCACCGGGAACACGATGGCCCCCCAGAGCGCGCCGACGAAGACCAGCATCACCAGAATGTCGAAGGACAGGCTGGCCAGGATCATGCCCAGCACAGTGGCAACGATCATGGTACTACGACCGATGATCAACATCTTGCGCGGGTCGGCCTTGCCCTTGGCGATATTCTTGCCATACACATCCGCCATCATGATCGCGGACAGTGCTGACAGGTCCGAGTCGGCGGTGGAGGACAGCGAGCCGATCACCAGAATGAAGAACAGCACGATGAAGAACGGCGGCAGGTAGCTGGAGACCATCTGCGGGATCAGATTGTTCATGTTGCCATCCAGCGGCTGTACTCCGACCGCCAGGGCCATCAGGCCGATCATGCCCAGGCCGATGACGATGGCACCGTAGCCGATGGTGGCGGTAATGAAGGTCGGCTTGAGATGCGACTCATCCACCGCGAACAGTCGCTGGGAAATGGTCTGGTTACCGATGGCGTAGGCCAGTACCGCAACAAAATAGGGTGCCCCCTGGTACAGGAATGCGTCCTTGGAAAACAGGTTGGCCTGCTCGCTGGTCAGGTTCGACAGATTGGCGACCACCGTCGAGGGACCGCCCATGGCGAACAGCACTGCCGGAATGATCACAACGGCAATGGCCATCATCGCCAGCAGTTGCCCGAAGTCGGTGAACACCGAGGCGCGGAAGCCGGAATAGAAGGTATAGCTGAGCACCCCCAACCCGGCGATCACGATACCGGCCTGGAAGGACAGGGGCGACAGGACCGAGACCAAAGCCCCGGCAGCGGTGAGGTTGACCATCAGACTGATGACCGAACCCAGCAGGTTGGAAAAGGCCAGGATCAGTTGGCTGGAGGGTCCATGTCGGGCATGGATCAGCTCCCCGAGGGTGGCGGCGTTGGGCGCCAGTTCACGGAAGCGCCGACCGAAGGGGTAGATGAACAGGATCATCAGCGCCCCCCAGAAGCCATAATGCAACGGCCCGGATACCCCGTAGGTGTAGCCGGAGGTGGCCGCCGCATAGAAAGATGCCGCCCACACCCAGGTGGCGGTCATACTGGCAGCGCCCATCCCATAGCCGATGCGGTGGTTGGAGATCATGAAACCATCAGCATCGTTGGCATCATGCTTGATGCGCCGGGACAGCAGATAGGTTGCCCCGTAGAAGGCCACCATCAGCAGCACGACCGTAGAGGTAGAAAATTGGAACAGCTCTGAATTCACCTTATGACCTCAAAACTATTTTGCGCACGAAACATTACCATCCCTGAAGCCAGGCGGAGGTCGTTCGGCAAAATGAACAGGAGCCGCATCCGTGTCGCAATGACGGACAGGACAGGCGGCTGGAGTATAGAAGCAGGTAAAGCCAGAGAGGCTATGTATAGCCCTGATAAGCAGAATAGGTAGCGTGATAACGCACAGGAAAACGAACCCCTTGTTTCTCACAATGGCGGACAAGGTTACAGCTCTAATGAAATATTATCAACCCACAGGCTGATTTGCCGCCGCCTGCCGGGCCCTGCGCAGCCCCGCCAAATGGACACCCCAGCCCCTCCATGCTATGGTCGCGCCCCTGCCAATCAGCCCCTCACCCTATCTGGTGAGCATGGATTTTCGAGGTAAATCATGAGCGCATTGCCCCCCTGTCCTTCGTGCAGTTCGGAATACACTTATGAGGATGGCACTCTGTACATCTGCCCGGAGTGCGCCCATGAATGGTCTCAGGATGGCTCCGGCGAGTCCTCGGATGACACTGTCATCAAGGATGCCCACGGCAATATCCTGCAGGACGGCGACACCGTGACCGTGATCAAGGACCTGAAGATCAAGGGCTCCTCCTCCGTGGTCAAGGTCGGTACCAAGGTGAAGAACATCCGCCTGGTGGGTGGCGATCACGACATCGACTGCAAGATCGACGGCATCGGCGCGATGAAGCTCAAGTCGGAGTTCGTCAAGAAGAGCTGAGCCCACCACCCCGCGGCCATCCGCCCCCACTGGATTGCCGCGTCGCTACGCTCCTCGCAATGACGGCGGAACCGAGCCAGCGTTGCTCGATGCTGCACATCCCCCAACTCCGTCATTGCGAGCGAAGCGCGGCAATCCAGTGCGCGCCGGAAACGCCGAAGCCGTGGATTGCCACGTCGCTGCGCCACCGAGGAACGGGCAGCTCCTTCACCGTCATTGCGAGCCCGAAGGGCGCGGCAATCCAGGGACTCGGTGTATCCGGCAACAGCTGGCTCAGTACTCCAGCGCCAGCGTCGAGCCCCAGGCAACTATCATCGAGCAGATGATCACCAGGCTGACCGGCCGCCGCAGGCTGGTGTACCAGGCTGGGGCCAGGCCCTGTTGCACTGCCCAGATATCGGCAAAGTAGAGGGTGCCGAAGGCGAAGAAGAACACCGGAATGGCGAAGTTGATCGGCAGGCTCAGGGCAAACCAGCCGAGCAGTGGCGGGATCACCGATAACCCCAGCTGCATGGGCGCCAGCTCGCTGCCCTCTTCCGCGCGCATGGCCAGCCCCCAGTGAATCGCGCCCATGAACGCCAGTATCACCGCCGCGAAGGCCAGATACTCCTCCATGACCCACAGCCGCCATGCCTCAGGTGTCACCCAGAGTCCCAGAGCACCGGTCACAAAGGGCACCAGCGCAGCAAAGGCAAAGCCAACCGCCAGTCCCGGCGGGCGTG
>JAAYHO010000440.1 GCA_012735335.1 Gammaproteobacteria bacterium | reverse complement strand
TCCTGCTTGGACAGCTGGGCCTCTTCCTTGGTGATGCGCAGCAGGCGATCCCGGGGCAGCAGCTCAAGCAGAATCCAGCTGCGCTCCAGCGCCTGCATCGGGGTGACCGAATAGTCGGCAATCAGGCACTGACCGTTGCTCAGGTTCAGCTGCGCCTCGCGCTTGGTGAAGGGATGCCCGTTGCTGATGGTGTTGCGCAGGGATTCAAGCGACTCCACCGAATCGCTGAACAGGCTGGAGATGCGCTGGCCATTGACCCGCTGACCGCTGACCTCCAGCAGCATTTCCGCCGCCGGGTTCATATAGCTGACCCGCAGCGAGCCATCCAGCAGCAGCACTGCGGTGCTGAGGTTATCCAGTATCTGACGCAGAAAGTGCTCGGGCAGCATGGGCGTTGATCCTGATGACAGGGGGCATCCTTCGATACCAGAGTTCTGCAAGAATCAAACCAGATCCCGCAGTCGCAGGTAGGCGGATCAGCCGGGCGGCATCAGCTGCGGCCCGACACGGAGCTGGCCGCCCGCAGGGAGCAGCAGACGCTCTGACGATGGAAGCACTATCGCACGAAAAAAGTGCAGGCGCACCAGAATGGTGCGCCGATCAGAATGGTTTTACCCGCCGCTACCCGGCCTGGGTACGTTCGGCGCTCGCGGCGCGGCAGGTGCCCGCGGAGCCTGGTTGGCACCACCCCGGGCCGGCTGGTTCAGCGAGGTGCGTTGCAGATGCACGGTAATGGGCGCACTGCGCTGTATCTCCGCACCCTTGGCATCCACCACCACCGCGGCAATCTCATGACTGCCCCGATCGATATTATGTGCGGTCAACTGGTGCACGGCGGAACCGGTGCCGGGCATACCAGTCTGGCTCAGCACTCCGCCGATCGACAGTTTCAGCAGGTGGCTGCCACTCAGCGGCGGCTCGGTAACCACGGTCAGGGTCAGATCGCCCTCGTTACTGCGGATGGCGCTGTCGTTGGCCGGATCGGTAATGCTCAGCTGCTGATAGACGCTGCCGGACCGGGGCTGGTCGCGGCTGTTGTCACGGCTCTGGACCGCCGATGAGGAAGAGGTCGGCTCGACCACGTTGGTCGGCTTCAGCTCCACGGTGCTGGCCCCGGGACGGGGCTGATCGGAATACACCCGATTGCCCTCGGCGTCTGTCCAGGAATAGATCTGCGCGGCCACCGGGCCAGCCAGTAATCCCAGTGCACAGCACAGGGGCAGTAAGAAACGCAGCATGCCAGTCACTCCCTTGGAAATAATCCAAGCGTTGCACCCAATCGGGTTTGTGGCAAGTGCTGCCGTGGCGCATGCGACACCGTTCGCACTGCGGGATGCGCCGGTGGTCGGTTGGTGGTTACGGGAGCGTCGATTCCCGGGAACGTCGAGCACCAGCTCGATGAGCGGCGTCAGTCGGCATCCTCTGTGTTTGCCGGCAGTTCGCGGACGAGCTGGTGCTCGTCCCTCCCAGCGTCTCCACTCCGACAGAACCGGGCAGAGATGCTCCCTGCCCGGTATCAGCCTTACACGCTGTAATACAGATCATATTCCAGCGGATGAACAAAGGTGCGCACCTTGATTTCTTCAGCGGCTTTCAGCTCGATGAAGGCATCAATGAAGGTATCGGTGAACACACCGCCCTTGGTCAGGAAGGAACGATCCGCATCCAGTGCCTCCAGGGCTTCCTTCAGGCTGCCGCAGACCTGGGGGATTTCCTTGGCCTCTTCCGGGGGCAGGTCGTACAGGTTCTTGTCCGCCGGGTCGCCGGGGTGGATCTTGTTCTGGATACCGTCCAGACCGGCCATCAGCAGGGCGGCAAAGGCCAGGTAGGGGTTGGCTGCCGGGTCCGGGAAGCGCGCTTCGATGCGGCGACCTTTCGGGCTGGTCACATAAGGGATACGGATCGAAGCGGAGCGGTTGCGGGCCGAGTAGGCCAGCATTACCGGTGCTTCAAAACCGGGTACCAGACGCTTGTAGGAGTTGGTCGACGGGTTGGTGAAGGCGTTCAGCGCCTTGGCATGCTTGATAACGCCGCCAATGAAGAACAGGCAGTTCTCCGAAAGGCCCGCATATTCGTTACCTGCG
>JAAYHO010000439.1 GCA_012735335.1 Gammaproteobacteria bacterium | reverse complement strand
CGGCAAAGCAACCACAACTGCACGAATAGGCAAGACATTTGAACTCATGGAAAACCTCTTCTTATTTTTCTTTTTGGCTCTACACATCAGACCTGAATGCACCAATGGCCGCTCACGACCATCAGCTTCAGCCAACTCCAACCAACCTTCTTGTCAAAACCATAGCTACAACTACAAAAACAATCAATACTGTTTGAAATTTTTTTCAAGGAGCCGGCGGCACCACCTGCCCCATCAGCCTCCCCTGCTCCCGCCGCGCCTTTTCCCGCAGAAAATCCCAGGTTACTCGCATCCGCGCAATGTCCTTCAGCTCGATCGGCATCAACATCCAGAAGGTACGGATAAAGCGGATCTGGGTCGGCATGATCAGGCTCAGGCGTGGGTCCTGGTCGGCGGTAAAGGCCGGCAGGATGCCCAGCCCGGCACCGGCGGCGATGGCTTCCTGCTGCGCCAGCACACTGGTGCTGCGTACGCCGACGGCGCCGGAACCGGCAATTTCGTCGAGGAACAGCAGATCCTTGCTGAACACCAGATCATCCACATAACTGACAAAGCGGTGCTTTTCCAGATCGCTGCGACTGCTGATCGGACCATGCTGTTGCAGGTAGTCCCTGCCAGCGTACAGGCGCAGTACATAGTCGGTGAGCTTGGTGATGATGAAAGGTCCCCGCTCGGGGCGCTCCAGGGTGATGACGATATCTGCCTCATGCCGCGACAGCCGCACCGCCCGGGGCAGCGCCAGCAGATCCAGATGCAGATGCGGGTGGCGGTGACTGAGCTCACTCAACTGCCCGGCCACCAGCATGGTGCCATAGCCCTCGGTAACGCCGATACGCACCTGCCCGGACAGGCTGTCACCCGGGCTGGGCAGCGCCTGCTCGATACGCACGCTGGCCCCCTCCATCAACTCGACCTGGGGCAACAGGCTGCGCCCGGCTTCGGTCAGGGTATAGCCACTGGTATCACGGATGAATAACGCCACACCCAGACTTTTTTCCAGCGCCTGCAAGCGTCTGGACACCGTGGTGTGGTCCACACCCAGTCGCCGCGCGGCTGCGGTGAGGCGCCCGGCCCGACTTAATTCGAGAAAAAACCGCAGGTTATCCCAGTCCATAGCCTATCTCTGTGCAAAAACGCAGACTCGAGGTGCGAATGAGCCAATTGTTTATGTGAAAAATGCACTGCTACTATCCATGACATCTTTCAGCACCACAAGGGCGAACGCCCAGAGGCGATCAATGAGCAATAACAATATTCCTACCGTCAAACTGCTGATCAACGGCGAGTTCGTTGAATCGAAAACCGATCAATGGCGCGACGTCGTCAACCCGGCAACCCAGGAAGTGCTGGCACGAGTGCCCTTCGCCACCCAGGATGAGATCAATGCGGCCGTGGCCAATGCCAAGGAAGCCTTCAAGACCTGGCGCAAGACCCCGATCGGCGCCCGCGCCCGCATCTTCCTCAAGTATCAGCAGCTGATCCGCGAGAACATGAAGGAGCTGGCCGCCATCCTCACCGCCGAGCAGGGCAAGACCCTGGCCGATGCCGAAGGTGATGTATTCCGTGG
>JAAYHO010000438.1 GCA_012735335.1 Gammaproteobacteria bacterium | reverse complement strand
GATCCAGATCATCCCGCCCCGCCAGATAATGCGTAGGCGCCGCAATCGGCCGCAGTCCTGCATTCTGAAAGTGCCGCATGGCCCGCGGCATATGTGAAGCCGACGTCACCAACAGCACCTGCGCCCCCTCCCCCAATACAGCCGCCGCAGCGTAAGCGTTCATTCCACGACATAGTTGACCTACTTCACGTCACGCAGAGGCCTCAATAACTCCGGCGAGACCTTGTACTGCTTCCTGCCATCCTCACCCAGCACGATCACACTCTTGCGGTTGATCTTGGTGACGATCCCCAACACCGGTCCTTCCCGGCCTTCGAAGGTCACTTTCAGGCCAACTCGCAACTGACTCAAGGCTTGCAGGGTTTCCTGCTCTTGCAGTTCATCAATGCGCCGGCAGATGTGCTGGTTCAGTTCCAGCAATTGGTCGATGCTCATGTCCTCAATACGCACGGACGGTGGCCTCCGGCTGTTTGCTCTGTCGGTCAGGGTGGCGTGGGTTGATCAGCGCCCGTAGCGGACTCTCGGCGAACCGGGTTTTCCAGAGCCGCGGAGTCAGATTCGCCACTTCACTGGCGGGATGCTGACTGATGCGTTGCAGCACGTCCACCAGGTAAGTGTAGGGGTTAATATCGTGCAGCTTGCACGTGCTAATCAGGCTCTGGATGATGCCCAGGTGTTCCGCGCCCAGTTCGGTCCAGCAGAACATCCAGTTTTTCTTGCCCATGGGGATGGGGCGTAGGGCCCGCTCCAGGTGGTTGGTGTCTGGCTGCACGTCCGGGTTTTCCAGGAACACGCTCAGGCTGGCTTCCCGACTGAGCACGTAGTTCAGAGCCTTGGTCAGCGGGTCGCTGGGCACCAGACCACCTCGCTTCAGCTGATCCTGGCACCACTGGAAGAAGTCGCTGACCACCGGTTTGGAGTGATCCAATCGGTACTGGCGTTTCTTCTCGCCGGTCAGCCCCTGGGTTTTGATAGTCTCTTCATTCTGATACAGCATCGCAATCCGTTGCAAAGCCTCGGTGACGGTCTCCGGGTGATCCTTCTGTGCCTCGATAAAATAACGGCGACTGTGCACCCAGCATTGGGCATGGGTGACGTTCTCCTGGGCGGCGGCATAGCGGGCATAGGCCGCGTAGCCGTCACTGATCAGCGTGCCACTGAACGACTCGCTGAGTACCTGTTCGATGTGGGCGCGCCCACGGCTGTTCGAATAGGTGAACACCACCTCGTCGGCATCGCCGTACAGCGGCCAGAACCAGCCGGATTTCATTTTGCCTTTTTGCGGGCCGGCGCGGCCCTGGTGGCCGGCCTTGATGGGCGTTTCGTCCATGGCCAGCACCCGGCTGCGCAGCACGTTGTCGGTCTGGGCATCCACAATGGGCCGAAGCAGATCGATGGCGCGCTTGACCAGGTTGGTCAGGGTGCTGCGGCTGACGGTGACACCGGCTTGCTGGATGCGCTGGTGCTGGCGATACAGCGGCAGGTGGAACTGGAACTTGTCCACCAGCAGCCCGGCCAGCAGGCTGACATCGGCCAGGCTGTTGTCCAGCACGTTGAACGGAGCCGGGGTGGTGATGGGCTTCTCGGTGCCCTTGCGCCGGAACACCGGGCGTTCGCACTTGAGCACCACGTAACTGGAGGCCCGCTGGGCCAGCCGGTAGGTGGTCTTGCTGCCGATCACTTCGTACTGGTCGGCCTCAGGGCCAGTCAGCTCCGGCGGCCAATGTTCAAGGACTTCCACCGGGACATCGGCGGTAAAGCGCAGTCCGGTGTCGTTCAGGCAGTCGTCGTCCCGCTGTTTCTTGCCGGTGCCGCGCTGATAGGCCTTAATGGTGCGTTTTTCTTCATCAGCAGGCCGCTCCGGCAATGGTGCTTCCTCTGGCTGGAACAGGCTGTCCTGTTCCGGTAGGTCATACACCTGCTTCTCGGATTTGGGGCCGAACAGCTGTTTCTTGAACCAGTCCAACTGATGGGTCAACTGGCGAATGGTCTCCGCCTGAGCGCCCAACTGCTCCCGCAACACGGCATTCTC
>JAAYHO010000060.1 GCA_012735335.1 Gammaproteobacteria bacterium | reverse complement strand
TGGCAATCCATGGGCTCGGTACTGGCGGCACGCACTGGATTGCCACGCTTCGCTCGCAATGACGTTGGAGGGCAGGAGCCCGGTACTGAGTGGCGCTGCTCCAGCGCGGTCATTGTGAGGAGCACAGCGAGGTGGCAATCCATGGGTCCGGTGCTGGCGGCATGCACTGGATTGCCACGCTTCGCTCGCAATGACGTTGAAGGGCAGGAGTCCGTACTCAGTGGCGCTGCTCCAACGCCGTCATTGCGAGGAGCGTAGCGACGTGGCAATCCATGGGCTCGGTACTGGCGGCGTGCATTGGATTGCCACGCTTCGCCAGCAATGACGTTGGCGGTGGGGGCTGTCATAATGCCGGGCATTTTCCGGAGTGAGCCGTGACAGTCCTCAGCGCCCTTATCCCTATCTTTGGTCTGATCCTGGTCGGCTGGTTTCTGGCTGCCCGGGGTGTGGTGTCGGCGGATGGCAGCAAGGCTCTCAGCGCCATCACCTTCAAACTGTTCATGCCGGTGCTGCTGTTCTCCGGTCTGGCCAAGGCTGATCTGGCCGAGGCGCTGTCTCCGCTGCTGTTGTTGCTGTATTACATCCCGGCTTTGCTGGTGTTTCTCTGCATCAACCTGATTGCACATCGCCGACTGGGACGCCCATCCTCCATGGGGTTGGCTGCCAGTTACTCGAATAATGTGCTGGTGGGTGTGCCGCTGGTCAGCGTCATTCTCGGCGTGGACAGCCTGGTTTATCTGTTTGCCATTCTGGCGTTTCACAGCCTGATCCTGTTTACCCTGCAAAGCCTGTACAACGCCTTCTGCGGCGGAAGCGATCGGGGTCTGGATTGGCGCGGCTTGCTGGCCAGCCTGGCCAATCCACTGATTATCGGCCTGGCGCTCGGGGCCTTGGTCAATCTTTCCGGTCTGCCCATGCCCTCGCCGTTGTGGCGCATCGTCGAGTTGCTGTCTGCCGCCGCGCTGCCCATGGCGTTATTGATGCTGGGCATCAGTCTGTCCGGTTACCGCCTGCACCTCAGTGGCAGCCTGATTCTGCTGACATTGGGTAAATTGATGCTATTCCCGGCCCTGGTACTGGCTGCCGGATTACTGTTTACCAGCCTGAACCCGACCGCCCACGCGGTACTGGTGCTGATGGCCGCCTGTCCGACCGGGGTGAATGTGCTGGCCTTTTCCATGGGGGATGGTGATGTGCGCATCATCAGCTCTGTGATTTTTCTTTCCACTCTCCTTGCAGCCCTTACTCTGCCGATCTGGTTACTGCTGCTACCCCTTTGAAATAGCTTAGTCCTAACGGGGTATGCCACTGGAAAACAGGGAAACATATGATATTTCCCTGTTTTTTTTTGACTCCATGGGTAAAACCATTGGTGGCAGAAATAAAAAATTTTCGAAAGCACTACAAAAGTCCAATGGTATTTGGTGTATGCTTGCCCGCGTTTTTGACTTTGCATAAAACAAACATAAGGTGAAAGGAGACCCCATGCCGGTCAGTCTGTTTGTTCCTGGGGAAACACGCGAACACGAAAAACGCGTCGCCCTGGTCCCCTCTGTCGCCAACAAGTTGGCGAAAATGGGTATTGAATGCTCTCTACAATCCGGTGCAGGCCAGGCTGCGAGAATTCCCGATAGCGCGTTTGAAAAGGAAGGTGTGAAAATCGCCTCCGCCCTGGTCAAGACTGACCTGGTATTCAGCGTGCAACCACCCTCACTGGCCGACATCGAGCAGATGGCGCCGGGTACCGTGCTGTGCAGCTTCATATATGCACACCGTGAGCCGGAAATCGTCAAGGCCCTGCGCGACCGTCAGATCACCTGTTTCGCCATGGAGCTGGTGCCGCGTATTACCCGCGCCCAGGCCATGGATGCATTGTCTTCCCAAGCTGCACTGACCGGCTATGCCGCCGGTCTGATGGCCGCCACCAGCCTCAGCCGCATTCTGCCGATGATGACCACTGCGGTCGGTTCGCTGCGTCCGGCCAAGGTATTGGTCATGGGGGCGGGTGTTGCCGGTCTGCAGGCGCTGGCCACAGCCAAACGTCTGGGTGCGATGATCGAAGGCTACGACGTGCGTGCCGAGGTCAAGGAGCAGGTCGAGTCGGTCGGCGGCAAGTTCGTCGATACCGGCGTCTCCGCCAGCGGCGAGGGCGGTTACGCCCGGGAACTGACTGACGAGGAAAAAGCCCAGGTCGAGAAGGTCATTACCCGCCATATCCAGCAGGCCGATGCGGTCATTACCACTGCTGCGATTCCCGGTCGTCCCAGTCCGAAGATCATCAGTGAAGCCCAGATCATGGGCATGAAGTCCGGTTCGGTGATCATCGACCTGGCTGCCGAAGGTGGTGGCAACACCCCGTTGACCGTGCCCGGTGAAACCGTTGAAGTCGGTCCGGCGACCATTGTTGCGCCGCTCAACGTGCCCAGCCGTCTGGCCGAACACGCATCCGAGCTGTATGCCCGCAACCTGCAGAACCTGGTTGGTCTGATGGTCAAGGATGGCGAGCTGGCCATCGACTGGGAAGACGAGATTCTGGCCGGTGCGGTGCTGACCCATGCCGGTGAAATCCGCAACGAGGCCGCGCGCAAGGCCATCGAATCAGCCGAGGGATAATCTCATGGATCCAGTAGTAACCATTACCGGCTTTGTAGCCCTGTACATCTTCATGCTGGCGGCTTTCACCGGCTATGAAATCATCGGCAAGGTGCCGTCCATTCTGCACACCCCGCTGATGTCGGGTTCCAACTTCGTCCACGGTATCGTGGTCGTCGGTACAATGTGGGCACTGCTCAACGCCGGCTCGACCCTCGAGCAGGTGATTGGCTTCTTTGGTGTGCTGCTCGGCGCGGGTAACGCCGCCGGTGGCTATGTGGTAACCGAGCGCATGCTGGAAATGTTCAAGCCCAGCGACAAGCGCCCGGGAACAGCGGACAAGGAATAACAACAGATGATTGAATATGTAATCCATGGTGCCTATTTTCTGGCGGCACTGCTGTTCATCTACGGCCTCAAGCGCATGGCCAGCCCGGTCACCGCGCGCTCGGGCATCCTGATTGCTGGTGTCGGCATGGTGCTGGCGGTACTGGCTGCCTTTCTCTACGGCTTTGACGTGCGTGAAGCGGCCCAGGAACACCTGACCATGAACGTGGCGCTGGTGCTCATCGCGCTGGGTCTGGGTCTGGGCTGGGCCTGGTACAGCGGCAAGAAGGTCGCCATGACCGATATGCCGCAGATGGTTGCCCTGTACAACGGCATGGGTGGCGGTGCGGCCGCTGCGATTGCCGCGACCGAGCTGTTCTCCGGTAACGCCCAGTCCCACGGTGTCGTGGTCGCGGTGCTGGCGGTACTGGGTGGTCTGATCGGTGCGGTGGCCCTGTCTGGTTCGCTGATTGCCTGGGCCAAGCTGGACGGCCGCATGAATGGCGTGTTCCGTCTGCCTGCCCAGCAGATCATCAACCTGGTGCTGTTCCTCGGCTCGCTGGCTCTGGGTGCCTACATCGTGGTGACCGGCATCAATGGGGAGATCTCCTTCCCTCTGATCGGCCTGTTCTTCATCTTGGCGCTGCTGCTGGGCGTACTGCTGACCACTCCGATCGGTGGCGCAGACATGCCGGTGGTGATCTCCCTGTATAACGCCTTTACCGGTCTGGCAGTGGCTTTCGAGGGCTTCGTGCTGCAGAACCCGGCGATGATCATTGCCGGTACCGTGGTCGGCTCGGCAGGTACTCTGCTGACGCTGATGATGGCCAAGGCGATGAACCGTCCGGTCAGCAACGTGATCTTCAGCCAGTTCGGCGGTAGCGACGATGACGGCGGCGAGATCGAGGGCAGCATGAAGTCTGCAGACGCCTCCGATGCGGCCATTGCCATGTACTACGCCAGCAAGGTGATCATTGTTCCAGGCTACGGCCTGGCGGTGGCCCAGGCGCAGCACAAGCTGTACGAGTTCGTGAAGCTGCTGCAGAAGCAGGGCGTGGATGTGGCCTTTGCCATTCACCCGGTGGCCGGTCGTATGCCGGGCCACATGAACGTGCTGCTGGCCGAGGCCGGTGTGCCTTACGACATCATCCATGACCTGGAAGATATCAACGAGGACTTCCCGCAGGCTGACGTGGCCATCGTTCTGGGTGCCAACGACGTGGTCAACCCGGCCGCCCGTCACCGCAAGTCCAGCCCGATCTACGGCATGCCGATCCTCAACGTCGACATGGCGCGCCAGGCCTACGTGGTCAAGCGTGGTCAGGGCAAGGGTTACTCCGGCGTGGAGAACGAGCTGTTCTTCGCCGAGAATACCTCCATGGTCTACGGTGATGCACAGAAGGTGATGGTTCAGATGATCGAAGCGGTGAAATCGCTGGGTTGATTCTGAGCTGGAATGGAAAGGGGGGCTTCGTTTACACGAAGCCCCCCTTTTTTGTGGTTCATTGTATTTTACCGGGAAACACTGCTACTAAGCTTCGTGCCTGCGTGTCTGTGCAGGCCTCTGCGTTGGTACGACCCTGCTACGACACGCTGCAAGCACGGCCTCCTGCAGACTCACAGCAAGGTGCCTGCCCTCGGCCTGCAACTGTACGCCCCGAGGGCGGGGCTCCCACAGTTCGGGAGGCTCCGCACCATGCAGGGCAGGGATTACTCGGCGTAGTAACCGAAGATGGATTTGACCTCGAGGAAGTCTTCGAGGCCGTAATGGCCCCATTCGCGGCCGTTGCCGGATTCCTTGTAGCCACCGAAGGGGGCGTCGTTGTCCAGTGGGGCGCCGTTGAGGTGGACCATGCCGGTGCGGATCTGGCGGGCGACGTTGCGGGCGCGGTCCAGGTCGCTGGAAGAGACGTAGCCGGACAGGCCGTACCGGGTGTCGTTGGCAATGCGGATGGCATCGGCCTCATCCTGATAACCGATGATCGACAGTACCGGCCCGAAGATTTCCTCCCGGGCGATGGTCATGTCGGGGGTGACGTGGCTGAAGATGGTCGGCTTGACGTAGTAGCCCTTGTCCAGACCATCCGGGCGACCGGTGCCGCCCACCACCAGCCTGGCGCCTTCGTCGACGCCCTTGCTGATCAGATCCTGGATCTTGCTCCACTGGACCTTGGAAACCACCGGGCCGATGGTGGTGTCCGGGCCGTCGGGGGCACCGGCCTTGACCTTGGCGGCTACCGCTCTGGCAATTTCCACTACCTCATCCATACGCTCATTGGGCACCAGCATGCGGGTTGGGGCGTTGCAGGACTGGCCGCTGTTGTTCATACAGGACATCACACCATGGGCAACCATTTTCTCGAAGTTGGCATCATCCAGCAGGATATTGGCGGATTTCCCCCCCAACTCCAGGGCCACGCGCTTGATGGTCTCGGCGCCGGTCTTCATTACCTGGCGACCTGCTCCAGTGGAGCCGGTAAAGGACATCATATCGATATCCGGATGCGCGGACATGGCGTTGCCCACGGTTGGACCGTCGCCATTGATCAGGTTGAATACACCAGCCGGAACACCGGCCTCGTCCAGTACTTCGGCCAGCAGCAGGGCCGACAGCGGGGCGACCTCGGAAGGTTTGAGCACCATGGTGCAGCCGGTGGCCAAGGCCGGGGCGATCTTGCACGCCAGTTGGTTGATCGGCCAGTTCCAGGGGGTGATCAGGCCGCAGACGCCGATCGGCTCCTTGGTGACCAGGGTATTGCCGATACGTTCTTCAAATTCGAAATTCTTCAGCGCCTTGAGGGCGGCGGCAAAGTGACCGGTGCCGGAGGGAGCCTGGGCGTATTTGGAGAGTTTGGCCGGGGCGCCCATTTCCAGGGTGATGGCCTCGGCAAAGTCGGCGCTGCGACGCTGATAGATTTCCAGAATACGTTCCAGCAGGGCGATGCGCTCTTCGCGGCTGGTCTGTGAGTAGCTGTCGAAGGCCTTGCGGGCGGCCGCCACGGCCTTGTTCACATCCTGCTCGTTACCCAGCGCGATGGTCGCGACCACCGCTTCGGTCGCCGGGTTGATGACATCAACGGTCTGGTCACTGCTTGGCTCGACCCACTGGCCGTTGATATAGAATTGTTTTTCGTGGCTCATTGGTTACTCCTGATGGGACATATTCTTGAAGTGCGTGAAAGATACACGCAAATCACTTTCGTATCAGCTGTTTTACCGCGCAACGATCAAGAAGAGCACGACCACGTCCCGACTTCAAGCACCGGGCTGATGTCTCTATACTATGGCGCCTATAGAGGTGGGGAATAGTTGACTAAATTGGTTGGATATTGCATAGTTCGGTCTCAGCAAAATCGGACTCGGGGATCGTTATGCGATTGACCACCAAAGGCCGTTACGCGGTTACAGCCATGCTGGATCTGGCGCTGCATGAAGAGCAGGGCCCCATCACGCTGGCGGACATTTCCACACGTCAGGGCGTATCGGTTTCCTATCTGGAGCAGCTGTTTGCCAAGCTGCGCCGCAGCAAGCTGGTAGAAAGTGTACGCGGGCCAGGCGGTGGTTATCGACTGGCGGGCGGGGCTGCTTCCATCAGCGTGGCGCAGATTGTCGAGGCAGTGAATGATTCGATGGACGCTACCCGTTGCCTGGGCAAGGGTGATTGCCAGCAGGGTGATGTGTGCCTGACCCACTATCTGTGGACGGATCTGAGTTCGCGTCTGCGCGACTTCCTTGGCGACATAAGCCTCGCTGACCTGGTTTCCCGTGACGATATCCAGCGGGTGCGCGCTCGACAGGACCAGAGCAACTGTGCCGGTCACGGTCGCACTACGCTGGAGCGGATCATCTGATCCAGCGGTTTTCCGCACGAATTTGCGTAATACCCACAGAGGTATTGCAGCCTGACATAGAGTGCAGTTCCGCTTCCTTCGGACTGCGAGATTGAGGTGATACCGTGACTCAAGAAGTCGAGAACCTGATCAAGACGGAATACGCTGCCGGCTTCCATACCGACATCGAATCCGACACCCTGCCACCTGGCCTGAACGAAGACGTCATTCGCTTCATCTCCGCGCGCAAGGAAGAGCCCGAGTGGATGCTGGAATGGCGTCTGAAGGCCTACCGCGCCTGGCTGGAGATTGACGAGCCGACCTGGGCCCATGTGCAGTATCCGGAAATCGATTTCCAGAGCGTTTCCTATTTCTCCGCGCCCAAGAGCATGGCCGACCGGCCGAAAAGCCTGGATGAGGTCGATCCCGAGCTGCTGGCCACCTATGAGAAGCTGGGCATTCCGCTGCACGAGCAGGAAGCCCTGGCGGGTGTGGCGATGGACGTGGTGTTCGACTCGGTTTCCGTGGTCACCACCTTCCGCGAGAAGCTGGCCGAGGCAGGGGTGATCTTCTGCCCGATCAGCGACGCCATCCGTCAGTACCCGGAGCTGGTGAAGAAGTACCTGGGTACCGTGGTGCCGCAGAAGGACAACTACTACGCCGCACTGAACTCGGCGGTGTTTTCCGATGGCTCCTTTGTCTACATCCCCAAGGGCGTACGTTGCCCGATGGAGCTGTCCACCTATTTCCGCATCAACGAACTGAACACCGGGCAGTTCGAGCGCACCCTGATCATCGCCGACGAGGGTTCCCACGTCAGCTACCTGGAAGGTTGTACCGCACCGATGCGCGACGAAAACCAGCTGCACGCAGCGGTGGTCGAGCTTATCGCGCTGGATGATGCACAGATCAAGTACTCCACTGTGCAGAACTGGTACCCGGGCGATGCGGAAGGCAAGGGCGGTATCTACAACTTCGTGACCAAGCGCGGTGTGGCCCATACCAACGCCAAGATTTCCTGGACCCAGGTCGAGACCGGCTCGGCGGTGACCTGGAAATACCCCAGCTGCATCCTCAAGGGTGACAACAGCGTCGGCGAGTTCTACTCGGTGGCCCTGACCAACAACTTCCAGCAGGCGGATACCGGCACCAAGATGATCCATCTTGGCAAGAACACCCGCTCGACCATTGTTGCCAAAGGGATTTCCGCCGGACGCAGTGATCAGGCCTATCGTGGCCTGGTGCGCATCAACCCCGGCGCTGAAGGGGCGCGCAACTTTACCCAGTGTGACTCACTGCTGATCGGCGACCGCTGTGGTGCGCATACCTTTCCGTATATCGAGAGCAAGAACCCCAGCGCAGTGATTGAACATGAGGCGACCACCTCCAAGGTCAGTGATGACCAGATGTTCCTCTGCCAGCAGCGCGGTCTGGACGCGGAAAAGGCCGTCTCCATGATCGTCAACGGCTTCTGCTGTGAGGTGTTCCGCGAGCTGCCGATGGAGTTTGCGGTAGAGGCGGGCAAGTTGCTGGAAGTCAGTCTGGAAGGGTCGGTGGGCTAACCCCCGGCAGGCTGGCAAGACCAAATTCAATACAGATTATCAGGCGTAAAATATGTTATCAATCAAAGGGTTGCACGCTAAAGTTGAAGAGAAGGATATCCTCAAGGGTCTGGATATCGAGATCAAGCCCGGTGAGGTTCACGCCATCATGGGGCCTAACGGCTCGGGCAAGAGCACCCTGGGCAATGTCCTGTCCGGCCGCCCCGGTTACGAAGCCACCGCAGGCAGTGTGCAGTTCAAGGGCCAGGACCTGCTGGAGCTGGATACCGAAGAGCGCGCCCGGGAAGGCATCTTCCTGGCGTTCCAGTACCCGGTGGAGATTCCCGGGGTAAGCAACATGGAATTCCTCAAGGTGTCGGTGGACGCCATGCGCAAGCACAAGGGGCTGCCCGAGCTGTCTGCGGTGGAGTTCATGAAACTGGCCCGGGAAACCAGCAAGCGTGTCGACCTGGATGCCAACTTCCTCAAGCGGGGGGTCAATGAAGGCTTCTCCGGCGGCGAGAAGAAACGCAACGAGATCATGCAGATGATGCTGCTCGAGCCCGAGCTGTGCATCCTCGACGAGACCGACTCCGGTCTGGATATCGACGCACTGCAGGTGGTAGCCGATGGGGTGAACTCCATGCGCGACGGCAAACGCAGCTTTATCGTGGTGACCCACTACCAGCGCCTGCTGGATTACATAGTGCCGGACTTTGTGCATGTGCTGGCTGACGGTCGTATCGTCAAGACCGGCACCAAGGAACTGGCACTGGAGCTGGAAGCCAAGGGCTACAGCTGGCTGGAAAACGGAGAAGGCTGAGGCATGACTGACTTTCAACAGCAGGCCCTGCAGTTGGCAGCACAGCAGTCCAGCCCCGACTGGCTGGCTGAGTTGCGCGCCAGCGGCGCCGACCGCTGGTCGAGTGCCCTGTGGCCAACCCGCAAGACTGAAGCCTGGAAATATACCCCGCTGCTGCCGCTGCAGCACGACAATCCGTCGCGCTGGTCCACGGTGGACAACTGCGCCTGGCAGGAAGCGATCGACCCCATCGCGGTCGATGCTACCCGTCTGG
>JAAYHO010000437.1 GCA_012735335.1 Gammaproteobacteria bacterium | reverse complement strand
GTTCATGTGGTGATGCTGGGCCACCAGCAGGTTCTCCACCACGCTCATCTGCTTGAACAGGCGCACATGCTGGAAGGTACGCACCATGCCCTTGCGCGCCAGTTTGAAGCCGGGCATGCCGCTGACTTCCTCACCCTTGAAACGGATACTGCCAGCGCTGGGCTTGTAGAAACCGGTCAGGCAGTTGAAGACCGTGGTCTTGCCCGCGCCATTGGGGCCGATCAGCGACACGATCTGCCCTTCCTGCACCTGCAGCGCCACCTGATTGACCGCCAGCAGACCGCCGAAGCGCATGCACAGACCCGATACGTCGAGCAGGGGAGCGCTGTTCATGTCTTCAACTCCAGATGCGGGCGCTTCATCGGCAGCAGACCCTGGGGTCGCCAGATCATCATCAGTACCATCAGCAGGCCGAACAGCAGCATGCGGTATTCATCGAACTGGCGCGCAACCTCCGGCAGCAGGGTCATGATGATGGCCGCGAGAATCACCCCCAGCTGCGAGCCCATGCCGCCCAACACGACGATGGCGAGGATGATGGCCGACTCGATGAAGGTGAACGACTCGGGACTGATGAAGCCCTGCCGTGCGGCAAAGAAACACCCGGCAAACCCGGCAAAGGTGGCCCCAATGGTAAAGGCGTTGAGCTTGACCGCCGTGGGGTTGATGCCCAGCGAACGGCAGGCCACCTCGTCCTCGCGCAGGGCCTCCCAGGCGCGGCCGACCGGCATGCGCAGCAGGCGGTTGATCACGAACAGGGTCAGCAGCACAAGCAGCAGTGCCAGAAAATACAGGAACATCACCCGGTGTACCGAGTTGAAGGCGATGCCGAAGAACTCATGGAAGGTCTGTGCCCCCTCGCTGGCCCGGCGGCTGAACTCCAGCCCGAACAGATCCGGCTTGGGGATATTGCCGATGCCGTTGGGGCCGTTGGTCAGGCTGGTGAAGTTGTTCAGCAGGATACGGATGATCTCGCCAAAGCCCAGGGTGACGATGGCCAGATAATCCCCGCGCAGGCGCAAGACCGGAAACCCGAGCAGAAAGCCGAACAGCGCGGCCATGGCCCCGGCGGCAACCAGCCCGGTCCAGAAACCCACGTTGAAATACATCGCCAGCAGCGCATAGGTATAGGCGCCCACGGCGTAGAAGCCGACATAGCCCAGATCCAGCAGCCCGGCCAGACCGACGACGATATTCAGCCCCAGGCCGAGCATCACATAGATCAGCACCAGGGTGGCCAGGTCGATATTGCTGCGGTTGCTGAGGAACGGCCAGATCAGCGCGGCGGCAATCAGAAAGCACCACAGCAGCCGGTGCGCCGCCGGTTTCGCGGCCAGCAGGCTGAACGCCGCCGGGGTACGGGGCAGGGCGGGCACCCGCTGCCACAGGGCAGCCAGATGATCACGGAACAGGTTGAACAGGAACAGGAACAGCGCCGCCCCGGCGATTTTCACCGCCACGTCTGCTCCGCCGCCGACCAATACCAATGAGGTGCCCTGCTGCTGCAGGCGGATACCCATCAGCAGGCCGCTGAGAATCACCACCACCACGGCGGAAATCAACGCCGGTCTGAGATTGCGCAGCATCATACCTTCTCCACTTCCGGCCGCCCGAGAATGCCGCTGGGGCGGAACAACAGCACCAGAATCAGCACACTGAAGGCCACCACATCCTTGTACTCGGCACTGAAATAACCGGAGGTCAGGGCCTCGGCCACACCCAGCAGCAGACCGCCGAGCACCGCCCCGGGAATGCTGCCGATACCGCCGAGCACCGCTGCGGTAAAGGCCTTGAGCCCGGCCATGAAGCCGATATAGGGGTTGATCACCCCGTAATACATGCGC
>JAAYHO010000436.1 GCA_012735335.1 Gammaproteobacteria bacterium | reverse complement strand
GCGCCGTGTGCACCGCCACCTCGATCCAGATCAGCACCAGCCCCGGCAGATTGCGCCGGTGCTTCAACAACCACCAAGCGGCCGCATACATGGCCACACTGGCCACATTGATCCAGGCCAGAATCGGCGAGCCCAGATAGTGAAAGATGAAGAAAAAGGCGATATCCACGCCAGCGGCCAACATGCAGCAACGCATGGTCATCAGCCAGAACTGCGAGCGAGGCTCATCCAACCGGTGGGGTGCATCCATGTACGCATGCGCTCCTGCAGGGGCGAGGTATATAGCCCGCCACATTACCCTGAATTCGGGTTGCCGCACAGCAGGATCAGCT
The DNA here is from genome assembly GCA_012735335.1 of Gammaproteobacteria bacterium. Classification (GTDB taxonomy): domain Bacteria; phylum Pseudomonadota; class Gammaproteobacteria; order Pseudomonadales; family Pseudomonadaceae; genus Halopseudomonas. Next base: position 1,735 of record JAAYHO010000436.1, on the reverse strand, counting down.
GGCAATGGAGAGGATTTTTACGCCACCGGGCATCTGACCTGATTAATGCTTGTGCGGGCAACGCTCCGGCTTGAGGTCGAGCAGCGGAGTGCCGTCCAGGCAGTCCAGTCCGCGCACCTGCAGGCGATTGCCGTTGCGGGCGACCAGGGTCACCACCGAGATACCGATCGGGTTGGGCCGTACCGGCGAGCGGATGGCGAAGGTGCCCTTGGTCATACCGGTATTACCGGGGCTCTGCTTGACCAAATCGCGGCGGGCTTCGTGCAGCCAGTAGAGCACCTGAATCCGCTCCAGCTCCTCGACGCCCTCCAGTGCAGCGCCCCAGGGCTCGAAGATTTCCAGCTCGCAGACGGGGCCATCTTCGCTGTCACCCTGACGGGGGCACTCTTTCCGGGTTTGCCAGGGCGTATGGATGCGACCGATATAGGTCAGTGCAGCATCGCTGGGGGTCGGCGCCTGCACGGCGACCTCATTGTCACGGATATCACTGGCTTGGGTCATGCAATCTCTCCTTGTAACTGGTAGCTAACCAATCGCGGTAAAGGATACCGCCTTGATCTGGGCAATAACGGTTTCGCCCTCGCGCAGTGCCAGACGGTTAAGCGAGCGGCGGGACAGGCGGGCGATGAAGTCGAAGCCGGCGCTGCCATCCAGCGTCAGGCGCACGTTGGCTTCGGCGCTGCCGAGCGGGTCGATGCCGACGATGCGTGCTGGCAGCAGGTTGAGGATGCTGGTGTCGTCCGGGCGCTGCCTTGCGATGCTTACGTCGCTGGCGGCGATCCGCACCCGCACCTCGCGCCCCGGCGGTTGGTCACCGACTACCAGCATCTCGGTGCCGAGCACATCCAGCGCCAGCAGGCCGTCGTCTTCCTGGCGCAACACGGTACCGGGCAGTACGGCGGCGCTGCCGCGCCCGGAACCGAAGGGTAACTGCGGATCGGTCAATGCCTGGTTCAGCGGGCCGGTGGACAACACCCTGCCCTGCTTCAGCGCCACCAGATGATCGGCCAGCCGTTCGACCTCGGCAATATCGTGGGACACTAGGATGATGGGGATCGACAGGTTGGCATGCAGGCTCTCGAAGTACGGCAGAATCTCGTCCTTGGCCATGCGATCCAGCGCCGACAGCGGCTCGTCCATCAACAGCAGCCGGGGCTGGGACAGCAGTGCCCGGCCGATCGATACCCGCTGACGCTCGCCTCCGGACAGGTGCGCCGGGTCACGATCGACCAACTGCGCCAGACCGAGCAGTTCGACCACATCGTCAAAGTGGATCTGCTGCTCGCCACCCCTGGCCCGACGCTCGCCGTAGGTCAGGTTGCGGCGCACCGACAGGTGCGGGAACAGGCTGGCTTCCTGAAATATATAGCCGATGGCACGCTTGTGCGGCGACACAAAGTGTCGGGCGTCCTGCCATACCTCACCGCCGACGACGATCTCGCCGGGCAGCCGTTGCAACCCGGCAATGCAGCGCAGCACCGAAGTCTTGCCGCAGCCGGAGGGGCCGAACAGTGCGGTCACCCCGTGGGTGGGCACCTGAAAGTCGACATCCAGACTGAAGGAGCCGAGCTTGCCGTTCAGCCGTACATTGATGGTCGGTTGATCCATGTTGTCCATCTACCAGATCCTGCGGCCGGAGCGCCGCGCCAGCAGGGACATGGCCAGAATGACCGCAAAGGAGAACACCAGCATGCCCGCGGAGAGGATATGCGCCTCGCGCCAGCGCAGGGTGGCT
>JAAYHO010000435.1 GCA_012735335.1 Gammaproteobacteria bacterium | reverse complement strand
TCGAGGGCCTGCTGGCGGGCCTGCGCGGGGCTGAGTTCGCCGCTGACTTCCCGGGCGTGGTAGCCGGCCATGAGACTGTGGGCGGCCTCAGCCAGGTGGGTAGCCTTGGTGATCTCGGCGCTGTGAATTTCCTTGCGTAAATGGTCCAGGGATATGAATGTCAGCACCCCCAGACTGATAAGGGCTACCAGCAGGATCAGCCACAGGCGCTGGGCTATCCGCACTCGGCGTAAAAAGTCCATTTTGATCTCCGCGATCTTGTTCTTGATAACTGCGATCCCCTTTCGGGGCCTACCTTGAAGTCTATCGACCGGTCCGGGAAATACTGGAGAGAAATTTACCGGCAATCCATGCTGATGGCCCACTATTTGTAAGCTGAATCGAGCGGGTGTCCGGGGCGTTATACCCAGTTGACCAGTATCCTATCGGCAGCGCTTTCGCCCACCCTGAGGGCGTGCTACATTGCCGCCGCATACGCCCGGCAGGGCACTTTTCGCTGTCGGCCCGGTCTATCCGTTTGTTTCACATGGGATATTTTATGCAGTTTTCTATCAAGAGCCTGTCCTTCGCCGCCCTGTTGGGCGCTGCTGCCTTGTCCGTCCCGGCTGTCGCCGGTACTCCGGAGCCGGTCGAGCCGCCAGCGGATGCGCTGCTGACCGAGGATGTGGCAGGCAAGGTGATTGTCGGCTGGATTGAAAAGGGCCTGATCCTTCCGGAGCAGACGGCGGTCAAGGTCAAGGTCGACTCCGGTGCGCTGACATCTTCCATGCACGCGGTCAATCTGGAGCGCTTCAAGCGCGACGGCAAGCGCTGGGTACGTTATGACGTGGAAGTGAAGGATGCCGATACCGGAGAGACGGTAACCCTCAAGTTCGAGCGCCCGGTATTCCGTCAGATCACCGTACGCGGTGCCGGTGGCGAGGATTATCGGCCAGTGGTGAAGATGCGCATGTGCATCGGCAACCGTATCTACGAGGAGCAGTTCTCGCTGCGTGACCGCAGTGACATGACCTATCCGGTACTGCTGGGCCGTCGTACCATCGAGCATATAGGTCTGATTGATGTGTCCAGCACCTTCCTGCTGCCGCTGGAATGCCCGGAACAGGCCAGCGAGGAAGAGCGTCAACGTCAGCAACAGCTGAGAGAGGATGCCAGTCTGGTGGACGACAGCCAGGTGGATGCGCCTGCGGTGGAAGAAGAGGACGACGAACAGGAAGGCGGCGAGTAAGCCGGTTCTAGACTGACAGCACCCAGCCGATAGCCGCCGTGGCTGCGACCACCAGCCACGGCGGCCACTTCCAGAACACCAGCACCAGCAAGGCCGCCAGCGCCAGAGCAAAGTCTTCCGGTCGGCGGATGGCGCTGGTCCACATCGGCTGGTACAGCGCCGCCAGCAGCAGCCCCACTACCCCTGCATTCACACCTGCCAGCGCCGCCTGAATGCGCCGATTGCGGCGCAACTGCTCCCAGAACGGCAGCACGCCGATCACCAGCAGAAAGGACGGCAGAAAAATCACCAGCAGACACAGCAGACCGTTGAGCCAGCCGGGCAGCCCGGTGTTCATTGCTGCGCCGAGGAAGGCGGCAAAGGTGAACAGCGGCCCGGGCACTGCCTGGGTGGCGCCATAACCGGCGAGAAATACCTCGGCATCCACCCAGCCGCTGTTTACCGTTTCGGTCTGCAGCAGCGGGAGCACCACATGCCCGCCGCCAAAGACCAGTGAGCCGACCCGGTAGAAACTGTCGACCATGGTCAGCAGATGACTGGGGATCAACAGTGCCAGCAATGGCAGGCCGAGCAACAGTGCGAGGAACAGGGTCAGGGCAGCGCTGCCGGTGCGGCGGCTGACCGATAGCGGTAGCGCCGCAGGTTCGGGTTCGGTATTGGGTCTGATCAGCAACAGACCGACCAGCCCGGCGATCACCAGTACCAGCAACTGGCTCCAGAACGCCGACAGTAGCAGCACGGCGATGCTCGCCGCTGCCATCATGGTCAGGCGCAATCGATCCGGGCACAGACTGCGGGCCATGCCCCAGATGGCCTGGGCGACTACTGCCACCGCCACCACCTTGAGGCCCTGCAGTACCCCGGGAGCCAGATTGCCATGCCAGGTCAGCAGGCTGGCAAACAGGATCAGTGCCAGCGCAGAGGGCAGGGTGAAACCTGCCCAGGCAGCCAGCGCACCCAGATGTCCGGCGCGGGATAGACCAAGGGCGATGCCGACCTGACTGCTGGCCGGGCCGGGCAGGAACTGGCACAGGGCGACCAGATCGGCGTAGGCGCGTTCGGACAGCCAGCGGCGGCGCAGCACAAATTCATCACGGAAATAGCCCAGATGGGCAATGGGCCCGCCAAAGGAGGTCAGGCCCAGACGCAGAAAAATCAGAAAGACCGACCAGGGCGTGCTGTCGGCAGGGGCGGGCTGGCTGGTGGACTGATCCATGTTCAGGATGCTCGGTCAGCGGCTACCACATCAGGTCGTCGGGTACCTTGAACGCCGCGTAGGGATCATCCTCATCGGCCTGCTCGGCTTCCACCTTGGCGATGATCACCGGCCAGTGTGGCGCACGCTCGGTGACTTTCTCCGCTGCTTCCAGCGGGATGATCTGGAACTGTCCGGACAGGCGCACAATGGCCAGCTTGCCCCGGCTGAGCTTGTCGAACTGCTCCTCGGTGACATGGATCTTCTTGATCTTGTTCTTGACCACGAACTGATAGGCCGTTTCGCCGCTGCTGCGATCCAGCCTGGCCTGCTCGATGATCTGCTTGGCTTGGGCCTCCCGCTCCTTGCGGGCCGACTCCTCCTGACGCTGCTGGTTCAGCTGGCGGTCACGTTCGGCCTTTTCCGCCCGGGCCTTTTCCACCGCAGCAGCGGGGTTGTGCACCTTTTCCGGGGTGTTCTTGATAGCCTTTTTCTTGGCGCGCTGAGCCTGCTTGAGTTTCTTTTCATCGACCAGACCAGCCTTGAGCAACTGGGCCTGCAGCGAATTGATCATGGGTAGGGCTACCTGTAACAACGTGGAATAAACACCGCATTCTAGAGGTGCTGACTGGTTTCGGCAACGCGCCCGCCAAGGGAGGAAGCCTCTCACCGGTCCTGCTCCCGTTGCCGCTCCCGGGCCTCCAGCTCCGCCTGGCGCTGCTTGATCAGCTTCATCTTTTCCTCGCTGATGGGCATTTTGTTGGCTGTCTTGCGCAGCATGTAGAGCCCGCCGATGACGGTGGCAATGATGATCAGCAGAAATATCCAGCCAAAAGGGGGCATGTTTCTTCTCCCGTGGGCAAGTGTCCAGTAAGCATGGTCAACAGGGAGTTGGCTGGCAAGATGAATTTGGCGATCCTATATAGACACATATGGCGAGTACGTCGCGCTATCATGATTAAGTCGTCATTTGTGGCGTTTTATATGCTTGGCGACTCTCTGGTATATCGCTATTATTATCGTCAGTATTGACGTTTTATGGTGTTATCTGGCCTATAGTCGACTCAAGTGACGATATGAATATAGACGAGCTGCTTTCCGATGAAATGGTTCTGGCCGAACTGGGCGAGCGTATTGCCGCCCTGCGGGTCGACCGTGGCTACACCCAGGCGGTGCTGGCCGAGCAGGCAGGCATTTCCAAGCGCACGCTGGAGCGACTGGAAGCGGGCGCTTCCTGCCAGTTGAACAGCTTCATTCGCGTGCTGCGGGTACTTGGCCTGCTCGGCGACCTGGAACAATTGCTGCCCACCGCCCGGCCCGGACCCATGGCTCTGCTGCGCGGCAAGGGCAAACGGCCGAAACGGGTCAGGCCGACCGCCAGCAACGCCGAGGAGCCCGAAGCGCCCTGGACCTGGGGCGATGAAACATGATCACGCTGGCCGAGGTAAGACTCTGGGGGCGGACCATAGGCGCGGTGTCGCTGGCAGAGGGTGAGCAGGTCGCCGACTTTCAGTACGACCCGGCCTTCGTCAGCAGTGGTATCCAGCTGTCGCCACTGGTCATGCCATTGTCGCGCCGGGTCTACCGTTTCCCGGAGTTGCCCAGGGAAACCTTTCACGGGCTGCCGGGCCTGCTGGCCGACAGCCTGCCGGACAGATTCGGTAACACCCTGATCAATGCCTGGCTGGCGGGGCAGGGCCGCAGCCCGGACAGCTTCAATGCCATCGAACGGCTCTGCTATACCGGTAGTCGGGGCATGGGGGCGCTGGAGTTCATCCCCATGAGCGGCCCACGCATCTCCCAGTCCACCGAAGTGGATATCGATGCACTGGTGGCGCTGGCCTCCGATGTGCTCGCCAACCGTAATCAACTGGCCAGCTCCTTTGCCGATGCGGAAAAGGCCGAGGCGCTGAAGGATATCCTGCGGGTCGGTACCTCCGCCGGAGGTGCACGGGCCAAGGCGGTGATCGCCTGGAACCCCCGGACCAACGAGGTGCGCTCCGGCCAGGTGACAACTGACGATGGATTTGAGTACTGGCTGCTGAAATTTGATGGCGTCAGCGGCAATCGCGACCGGGAACTGGATGACCCTCAGGGCTACTGCGCCATCGAGTATGCCTATTACCTGATGGCCAGCGCAGCGGGCATCAACATGAGCGAGAGCCGACTGCTGGAAGAGGGCGGCAGACGGCACTTCATGACCCGCCGCTTCGACCGTACCGACGACGGCGGCAAACTGCACATGCAGTCGCTCTGTGCACTGGCGCATTTCGACTTCAACCAGGCCGGTGCCCATTCCTATGAGCAGGCGCTGCTGGTGATCCGCCAGCTCGGCCTGCCGATGCAGGCCCGGGAGCAGCAGTTCCGCCGTATGGCCTTCAACATCATTGCCCGCAATCAGGATGACCACGTCAAGAACATCGCCTTCCTGATGGACCGCCGTGGTCAGTGGTCACTGTCCCCGGCATTCGACGTCACCTACAGCTACAACCCGCAGGGTGCCTGGACCGCAACCCACCAGATGAGCATGAACGACAAGCGCGACGGCTTCACCCTCGACGACTTCATCGCCTGCGGCAGAAACGCCGGACTCAAGCGCGGCCGGGCCGAAGCCATGCTGGCTGAAGTAAGCGAAGTAGTGGCCCGCTGGCCGGAGTTTGCTGACAGAGCCGGGGTAGCACCGGGCTGGATCGACGAAGTAAGCAGGCACCTGCGGCTGGATCTGGCGAATCATTGATGGGCTTGACTTGGCCTGCCGAAAGCTTACAATGCGCGCCTGCTCCAACGGCCTTTGTGCCTGCGAGCAGTGCGCGGCGGTAGTTCAGTTGGTTAGAATACCGGCCTGTCACGCCGGGGGTCGCGGGTTCGAGTCCCGTCCGCCGCGCCATATTAAAAACCCCTTAGCTTGTTGAAAGCTAAGGGGTTTTTTCGTTTCTGAAGATTTTTTGACTACGAAGTTCAGAGTCAAGCTTGCGGCACCGTGACCGGATTGTGACCAATAGGTGACCAGTGGGTTGAAGAAGCCGGTGTTCATTTGTCAGTGAGGAAGGGGTATAGAAGTCGCTATTCTGAAATGATAAATGGCGGCCTCAGTAGCCTCCCACCGAGGCCCATGGTGCTCGCCGCACAGACTCACTTTTCCTCTGGTCTTGCTCGTCACTCAGTTAATGCTACACAGGCCTGTATTGGCAAAATACCTGCATTATTTTTTGACCCAAAACAAGGGGGGGGGTTGTAGGCTCTTCTCCTCAAGGCATCGGGCAAGCTTCTCTTCGCCCTCTTCTCGCATGAGCAATGCCAATGCACGTAAAGCACAGCGCAGGGCGGTCGTGTACAAAACTTTGAGGCTCATATGAATCCTGCCAACGAAAGAGCCGAGCGTGACTCAATCCTCGAGTCTGTGAATATCGTTTATGATCGAGCTATTGGTGCACGCAGTGTCCGCCCCATGCTGCTGCTCGGGCATGGATGCAGCGGCATAACAGATCTGCTTAATGAGATTACTGGGGCTGCAAGCCAAAAGGGCCTGTTTGTATCCAGAATTACCTCTTCAAATGCCGCCGGGTTGGCGCGGATTCTTTATTCTGAAATGCTGGGGCTATTGCGCTCACTATCCACTAATGATGAAGCTGGGATGATTGCCATTCGCGGTCTACGAGGACTGGCCGGGTTTGCTCTGGGCCACGAAATTAATTGCGACGGTATAGGGGAGTTGATTGACCCTGAGCCTGAACTCGCAGATAGCGGCGATATGTATAATGATCTGCCAGCGCTTTTTGCAATAATAGGCGACGCAGCGCGAGTAGCAGGTAATGCATGGGCAATCATAATGGATGACCTGCAATGCCTCGTGGATGATGATCTCGCGGCACTAATCTCTGCTATCCACCGGGCGAGCCAAGATCGTCTGCCGATGGTGTTCATTGGCGGGGGAGAACCGCAGCTAGCCCGTTTGGTAGGTGAGGCTGCCGGGTATGCCGAGCGGCTTTTTGTATTTGTTACGGTAGGAGAGAGGAGGGCCGATAACTAAAATTTCCTTTGGTTGTATTGTGTAGCTGCATATGTCCGCCATTCACTCACTTGGGGATCCTCATGGCACTTGCGAATACGAAGCGCTTGCTGGGCAGAAGTGGAGTGCCAAAGAGGCTGCTTCCCACAATTTTCCGGGTCCTGGCGACTTGGCAACTTTCGGATGCGCAGCAAATGAAGCTTCTGGGCTTGAGCGATGGGAACATTTTGTGGAACTGGAAGGAAAATCCCGGGAACGCCGAGGTGTCAGCTGAGCTCCTCGTACGGTCAAGTTGCATTCTTGGTATGTATAAATCACTGCACCTGCTTTTCCCTACCCAGTCCAATGCCGACCGCTGGTTGATAACGGCAAACGATAACGCCCTGTTCAGCGGAAGCACGCCCATAGATCTGCTGATGGCCGGAGGGCTGATAGATCTGTCAACTGTCCGGGATTACCTAGAGGCTGTGCGGTGCGAGCGTTAAGCACGATGGGCTGACTGGATGGTTACCGTGTTCTACCTGGGTAGTACCTACACATCCCGCAAAGATTTTGAGCGGTACGTATAGGGCCAACGTGACACACATGACATCGCACTACGCTGTCAAAAATTGCCAATTAGAAGGGTTGCAACACCACGACAGAGATCCTTGATAAGTTATGCGAGTTCTTCGAGGTGCAGGTTGGGGAAGTGGCGCGGTATGTCGAGTTGGGTGACGAGGACGCCAACGTCAAACAATAGCTGCAGCCCCTGTGCGAGTAAGACACGTTCTTGCATTTCTAATTAGTCGGGCCATTAGCAATATAAAACTTTGACGAGCCGTGCTGCTACTCCAAGGAGGAAACGATTGGCCAAGAATAAATCACCTGTACTGGTGTGTTGGATTGGCGGTAACGACCTAAAAGCAGCTACCGGCGGCTTGCCAGGCCCAATCTTCTCAACCCTGCGTGCTGCCAATTTTTCCCGGGTTGAACTGCTTTGTTCCTACCCTCGCCTCGAGATGGAAGCTTATCGGGACTGGCTGGCAGCACAAACGCCTGTTCCCCTAGCAGTTACTCAGGTGCCGCTCATTTCACCAGTCGACTTCGCCGAGATCTACGAGGCAGCCGAACAGCACCTGCGGCAGCTGCAAACAGCGGGTGAGTCTTTGGCCATTCTGCTCAGCCCCGGCACTGCGGCGATGCAGGCTGTATGGATTCTGTTGGGTAAGACCCGTTACCCGGCCACTTTTTATCAATCATCGCTGGAGCAGGGCGTCCAGCAGGTCAATATCCCCTTTGAGATAGCCGCCGAGTACGTCCCGGCGGCCTCCGCGATCAGCTCCTCAAGCCTGAGCAATATGGCGTTGCAAGCCACTCCAGTCGACGCTGCCTTTGACAACATCATCACCCGCAACAAGAACATGCTGTTGCTCAAACAGCAGGCCCAGGTACTGGCGCAAAAACTGGTGCCCGTGCTGGTGTATGGTGAGACCGGCACCGGCAAGGAGCTCTTCGCCAGGGCAATCCATAATGCAGGTCCGCGATCCGATAAGCCGTTTGTTGCTGTTAACTGCGGAGCGATTCCGCCCGAGCTGATCGACTCCACTCTGTTTGGCCACAAGAAGGGCGCTTTCACGGGTGCCATTGCAGACAGACCCGGGGTCTTCCAGCAAGCGGACGGGGGCACCTTGTTCCTTGATGAATTTGGCGAATTGGCGGCTGACGTGCAGGTGAGGCTACTCCGGGTTTTACAGGAGGGTGTCTGCACGCCAGTGGGTGGCATAGGGGAGCAGCGCGTCGATGTGCGGCTGATAGCAGCCACGCATTGCAATCTGATGACAGAGGTTGCCGAAGGGCGTTTCCGGGAGGATCTTTTTTACCGGGTGGCCGTGGGTGTGCTGCATCTGCCACCCTTACGACAGCGAGAAGGGGATCTGCTGCTGTTGTGCGATGCGCTCCTGGCTGCCTTGGGTCAACAGGATGGGGCCCTTGTCGGTAAGAAAATTTCTCCTGATGCAAAGAATATTGTTCTCGGCCATGCATGGCCGGGGAACGTCAGGGAACTGCAGGCGACCTTGGTAAGGGCTGCACTTTGGTGTCAGGGTGATACTATCGAGCTGCAGGATATGGCCGGAGCCTTGTTCGAAATGCCGGCCCGATCAGGCCAGGCTGCAACTGTAGATGTATCGCAAGGCGTTGATATACAACGGTTGCTCGGCGAGTTTGTGCGGCCCTATCTGCAGCAGGCACTGGCCAAAACAGCAGGTAACAAGACGCAGGCTGCCAGGTTGCTGGGTCTGAAAAGCCAGCAAACGCTGAGCAACTGGATGGAAAAATACGACGTTGAGTAGCATTGGCACGATCCTCGCTACTCATTCAGCATGGATAAAGTAACGTATATGGCATCGGTGAATTTCGAATTCCTGCGCCCCGGCAACGAATTGCTGGCCAACCTGGCGGGCCTGGCCGAAGCGGTACTGCACATCGATCCCGGCAGCGCGCTGACCCGTCTGCGCAGTTTTGCCGAAGAGTTGACCAAGACCATCTACAAGGAAGAGACCCTTCCGCGCCTGCCCCAGTCCAGTTTTTACGAACTGGTAAAAAATCCTGTATTTGCCGATTGCACCAGCAAGCCGCTGATTCACCAGATCAACTTCCTGCGTATCCAGGGTAACGATACTGCTCATGGTGCCGAAGGTGATCTGCGTAACGCTCAGCTGGCCCTCAAGACGGCTTATCAGTTGGCCATGTACATGGCAATCAAGTACTACGGTGTGCCACAGGCCAGCATTCCGGAGTTTGCTGAGGTGCCCGATCCGACAGCCATCATCGCGGGCCTGCAGAAGACGGTATCGGAATACAAGAAAGAGCTGAATCAGTCCGAGGATGCTCTGCAGCAACTAATTGCCGAACAGGAACAGCTACGCACGCGTAATCTGGAAAAGCTCGAACCACCGGCTCGTCCCGACCAGCAGAAACGCCAGCATGAAAGCCAGCAGGTTGCCGACAGCCTGCAATGGAACGAGGCCAAGACC
>JAAYHO010000434.1 GCA_012735335.1 Gammaproteobacteria bacterium | reverse complement strand
TATCACGCTGTGCTATCCATCAGGTCCGCGGACGAGCTGGTGCTCGTCCCTCCCGGGGCACCGCAGCCCCGATGGAGTGTCGAGGTCCCCCTCGACACCGGGTGGAGTTACCGGCTGTCGGCCACATCCGTTGGGCCGCGGCGGTAGACGTCGGTCAGCACCAGGTCCAGCGCTTCACGACTGCCGCCAGCGGCGGGGTGGTTGACGATGGCGGTGACGGCCCAGCTCTGGCCGTTATTGTCCCGGGTAATGCCGGCAATCGCCCGTACGTTGCGCAGGGTGCCGGTCTTGATGTGGGCCTGACCGGCGACCGGGGTGTTGCGCAGGCGGCGGCGCATGGTGCCGTCCATCGCTGCCAGCGGCATGGAGGCGACGAACTCGGCGGCGTAGGGGCTGCGCCAGGCGTGACTCAGCAGTTGGCTCATATCCCGGGCGCTCATGCGTTCCATGCGCGACAGTCCTGCGCCGTTTTCCAGTACCAGTCCGTTGGGCTGGATGCCCTTGTCCGCCAGCCACTGGTTGATGATGCGGGTGGCGGCCTTGTGGTCGTCGGCGTCGGCGGCGCTGCGTTGTTCCCGGCCGATGGTCAGGAACAGCTGCCGGGCCATGGTGTTGTTGCTGTATTTGTTGATGTCGCGCACCACGTCCATCAGGTCCGGTGAGGTGCTGCGGGCCAGCAGGCGGGCGCTCGATGGGGAGTGGCCGATGCGGTTGCCACCGTGGATCCTGCCGCCCATTTCATGCCACAGGGTACGGATCAGGCTGGCGGTGTAGACCGGTGCCTCCAGCGCCGACAGGTAGCGCTCGGCGCTGCAACCCTGGTGCAGGGAGCCGGTGAGGGTGATGCTGGCACGCTTGCCGTCATCCTTCACGCTGTACAGCACGTTCGGCCAGGGGCAGCTCTTGGCGGCGGGCAGCAGAGTCAGCTGGTTATCGATAGTGACCTCCGGCAGCGCCGGTTCCAGATGCACCCGTACGCCCTCGGCTTCGCCGTAGGTACGCAGGGACAGCAGCTTGAGGTTGGTCAGCAGCGGATCGGGTTCGACCAGGAAGGGGCGGGTCGGGTCGTTGCCGTCGTCCTGGAATGGCGGCAGATCCAGCGGCAGACGCAGATCCGCTGCCTGCAATACCAGATCCCCACGCACCTCGCGCACCCCGGCGGCACGCAGGTCGCGCAGCAACAGCCACATGCGCTCCATGGTCAGCTTGGGGTCACCGCTGCTGCGGAATACCAGATCACCCTGCAATTCGCCGTTGCTGATGGGGCCGGTACCGTACAGGTCGGTCTGCCATTGGTAGTTGGGCCCGAGCAGCTCCAACGCGGCATAGGTGGTGACCAGCTTCATGGTCGAGGCCGGGTTGACCGGGTGATCGGCATTGACGAACTGCGCCATGCCCTGACCTTCCAGCGGAATGACCGCCAGGGAGAAGGCATCAGCGGGAATCTTGGCAGTGGCCAGCGCGGAGGAAACACGCGCGGGCAGGGTACCGCGATCACTCTCGGCCAGGCTGGCACCACTGGCCAGTGCGACAGCAAGAGGGAGCAGGCAGTACAGGGACAGTTTTTTCAGACGCAGCATTGAGTGCGACTCCCAGGAAAAGCGGTGGGGGGCTGTGAGCAGAGCATCCATTCCCGGGGTTACAGCCGGTTGGTGACAGGATAGCGTATGGCAGTGGGGGAAGACTACTGATAGTGGGGTGCTTCAGCCCAGCCGAAAAAAGCTCCGCGCCGTTGCCGTCGTATGCTCCGCCAACTGCTCCATGCTCTCACCCCGGCAACGGGCCACCATTTCCGCCACTTCCGGTAACCAGCATGGCTCGTTACGGCGGTTTTTCGGTTTGGGTGACAGGGTGCGGGGCAGCAGCCAGGGGGCGTCGGTTTCCAGCATCAGGCGGCCTGCGGGAATGTCGCATACCAGCGGTTGCAGGTGGGTGCCGCGGCGTTCGTCGCAGATCCAGCCGGTGATGCCAATATGCAGGTCCAGATCCAGGTAGCGGTACAGGGCGTCCTTGTCGGCGGTGAAGCAGTGCACCACGGCTGCCGGGAGGCGGTCGCGGAAGTCGCGGAGGATGGCGGCCAGGGTTTCGCTGGCTTCGCGTTCGTGTACGAACACCGGATAGCCCAGCTCCACGGCCAGTTCCAGCTGTTGCTCGAAGGCCTTGATCTGTTGCGGACGGGGGGAGAAGTCGCGGTTGTAGTCCAAGCCGCATTCGCCGATGGCGCGCACGCAGTCGGCCTGGGCCAGCAGGCGCAGGTCGTTGTAGGTGGAGGCGTGCCAGTGGCGGGCGGAGTGGGGGTGGATGCCTGCGGTGCAGAACAGCCGCTGCTGGTCGCCGGAGCAGAGCTCCTGCACCGCAGCGCTGTCGTCGATATCGGTGGCGGTCAGTACCATCTGGCTGATGCCGACCTGCCAGGCGCGTTCCAGCACCTGGTCCCGATCCTTGTCAAAGGCGGCGTCAAGCAGGTTGACGCCGATATCGACCCATTCCATGGCGCTGCTCAGCTGCGGCGGGCTGGCGGCTTGTTGCCGGTACGTGGCTTGCCGGCAAAGTCCTTGCGCGGCGGACGCGGGCTGCGTGGACGCTCGGTTTCACCGGGCGGCAGCGGCCATTCGCGGATCTGCAGGGCTACGCCGTTGACCTCGACACCGGCCAGCTTGTTCAGCACGGAGCTGTCCAGTTGTGGCAGATAGACCCCGGTGTGTTCGGTGAACATCTTGATGTGGCCGATCTGCTGGCGGCGCAGACCGCCGTGCTTGACCAGTACATCCACCAGCGGCTTGGGCATCAGGTTGTTGGAGCGACCGCCCTGGACCTTGTAGCGCACCAGACCACTGTCACGGTCGTCCATATCACGCTCGCGGCGTGGCGGGGCGACTGGCAGATCGGCTACCGGCTCGACCAGGGTCTTGGCGCCGGGCAGGATCGCCAGCAGTGCGGCGGCCAGTTCCAGCGGCTCCATGTTGGTCAGTTGTAGCAGGTCATCGACCAGTTGCTGATGCAGCGAACCGGTACTTTCTGCAGCGACCTGCAGGCGGG
>JAAYHO010000433.1 GCA_012735335.1 Gammaproteobacteria bacterium | reverse complement strand
GGGCTCCGCCGCGCAGATCCGTCAGCTGGCCGGTATGCGTGGTCTGATGGCCAAGCCGGATGGTTCGATCATCGAAACGCCGATTATCGCCAACTTCCGTGAGGGTCTGAACGTACTGCAGTACTTCATCTCCACCCACGGTGCCCGTAAGGGTCTGGCCGATACCGCACTGAAGACCGCCAACTCCGGTTACCTGACCCGCCGTCTGGTCGACGTGGCCCAGGATCTGGTGATCACCGAGGTGGATTGCGGAACCGACCAGGGTCTGGTGATGAAGCCGCATATCGAAGGTGGTGACATCGTTGAGCCGCTGGGTGAGCGGGTGCTGGGTCGGGTTGCCGCTCAGGACGTGCTCAAGCCGGGCACCGAGGACGTGATCCTGCCTGCGGGTACCCTGATCGACGAGAAGCTGGTTGATTTCCTCGAAACCAACAGCGTTGACGAAGTCATCGTGCGTTCTCCGATCACCTGTGAAACCCGCTACGGCGTGTGCTCGACCTGTTACGGTCGTGACCTGGCCCGTGGTCACCAGATCAATATCGGTGAGGCGGTCGGTGTCATCGCTGCCCAGTCGATCGGTGAGCCGGGTACCCAGCTGACCATGCGTACCTTCCACATCGGTGGTGCCGCCAGCCGGACCGCCGCCCAGGACAGCGTACAGGTCAAGAGCGCCGGTACCATCCGCCTGAGCAACCTGAAGCACGTAACCCGTGACGATGGCGCGCTGGTCGCGGTATCCCGTTCCGGTGAGCTGGCCCTGGCGGACGAATTCGGTCGCGAGCGCGAGCGTTACAAACTGCCTTACGGTGCGGTCATCTCGATTCACGAAGGTGATCAGGTGCAGGCCGGTCAGGTGGTTGCCAAGTGGGATCCGCACACTCACCCGATCGTTACCGAGATCGCCGGTACCGTACAGTTTGTCGGCATGGAGGAAGGTATCACCATCCGCCGTCAGACCGACGAGCTGACCGGTCTGAGCAACATCGAGGTCATGGCGGTTCACGAGCGTCCGTCCGCTGGTAAGGACATCCGTCCAACCATCAAGCTGATCGGCACCGACGGCAAGGAACTGATGCTGCCGGGTACCGACGTACCGGCGCAGTACTTCCTGCCGGAGAAGACCCAGGTCAACCTGTCCGACGGTGTGGAAGTGACTATTGGTGACGTTATTGCGCGGATTCCGCGTGAAACCTCCAAGACCCGCGACATCACCGGTGGTCTGCCCCGCGTGGCCGACCTGTTCGAGGCGCGTCGTCCGAAGGAACCGTCCATTCTGGCGGAGATCAGCGGTACCATCTCCTTCGGTCGGGAAACCAAGGGCAAGCGTCGTCTGGTGATCACACCTACTGATGGCAGCGATCACTACGAAGAGCTGATTCCGAAGTGGCGTCACCTGAACGTGTTCGAAGGTGAGCAGGTTACCAAGGGTGAGGTTATCTCCGACGGTCCGAGCAACCCGCACGATATCCTGCGTCTGCTGGGTGTCAGCGAGCTGGCCAAGTACATCGTCAACGAAATTCAGGACGTGTACCGCCTGCAGGGTGTGAAGATCAACGACAAGCACATCGA
This sequence comes from Gammaproteobacteria bacterium, assembly GCA_012735335.1. GTDB lineage: Bacteria > Pseudomonadota > Gammaproteobacteria > Pseudomonadales > Pseudomonadaceae > Halopseudomonas. Next base: position 1,004 of record JAAYHO010000433.1, on the reverse strand, counting down.
AGTGACCATCCGTCAGATGCTGCGCAAGGTCGAGATCACCGAGTCCGGCGACTCCAGCTTCATCAAGGGTGACCAGGTCGAGCTGACCCAGGTACTGGAAGAGAACGAAGCCCTGGCTGCCCAGGACAAGTTCCCGGCCAAGTACGAGCGGGTACTGCTGGGTATCACCAAGGCGTCGCTGTCCACCGAGTCCTTCATCTCGGCGGCCTCCTTCCAGGAGACCACCCGCGTGTTGACCGAAGCTGCCGTTACCGGCAAGCGCGACCATCTGCGCGGTCTGAAGGAGAACGTGGTTGTGGGTCGTCTGATCCCGGCTGGTACCGGGCTGGCCTATCACGCTGAGCGCAAGCGTCAGCGCATGGCCGATAAGCCGACCAGAGTCAGCGCCAGTGAAGTCGAGCAGGCGCTGTCCGATGCGCTGAATTTCAGCGGCAACTAGTCAGGGTCGCCCGTCGCCTCGAGTGGCGGGCTGGCTTGACGCTTGGGGGCGGTGTCTATAGAATTCCGTACCCCTAAAATAGGCGGGGCAATGTGCCCTGCCGTTTTATTTAAATATGTCCCCAGGGGCATCCATGGAGTTTTGCTAGATGGCAACAATCAACCAGCTGGTTCAAAAGCCGCGTAAGCGTGTTGCTGAAAAAAGCGACGTGCCCGCGCTGCAGAACTGCCCGCAGCGTCGCGGTGTATGTACTCGCGTATATACCACCACGCCGAAGAAGCCGAACTCGGCTCTGCGTAAGGTCTGCCGTGTTCGTTTGACCAACGGCTTTGAAGTTTCTTCCTATATCGGTGGTGAAGGCCACAACCTGCAAGAGCACAGCGTCGTCCTGATTCGCGGCGGCCGTGTAAAAGACTTGCCGGGTGTGCGTTACCACACTGTTCGCGGTTCGCTGGACACCTCCGGTGTCAAAGACCGTAAGCAGGGTCGTTCCAAGTACGGCGCCAAGCGTCCGAAGTAAGTTTTTGAATTCTTTAAACCTGAGTCGATAAGAGTAAGGTCAGGC
>JAAYHO010000432.1 GCA_012735335.1 Gammaproteobacteria bacterium | reverse complement strand
GCGAGCTGGGCAACAACGTGGCCAACGGTGTGGATACCTACACCCTGCTGCAACCGATCGGTGTATGCGCCGGTATTACCCCGTTCAACTTCCCGGCGATGATCCCGCTGTGGATGTTCCCGATGGCCATTGCCACGGGTAACACCTTCGTGCTCAAGCCCTCCGAGCAGGACCCTATGGTCACCATGCGCCTGGTCGAACTGGCGCTGGAAGCCGGTATCCCGCCGGGCGTACTGAACGTGATCCATGGTGGTGTCGACGCGGTGAACGCGGTCTGTGACCACCCGGATATCAAGGCGGTTTCCTTCGTCGGCTCCACTCACGTCGGTACCCACGTCTACAACCGTGCCAGCCAGGCTGGCAAGCGCGTGCAGTGCATGATGGGCGCCAAGAACCACGCCATCGTCATGCCTGACGCCAACAAGGAGCAGACCCTGAACAACCTGGTGGGTGCCGCTTTCGGTGCCGCCGGTCAGCGCTGCATGGCTCTGCCGGTAGTCATCTTGGTGGGCGAATCACGCAACTGGCTGCCGGAACTGGCACGCAAGGCACAGACCCTGAAGGTCAGTGCCGGTGTCGAGCCGGGCACCGATGTCGGTCCGGTGATTTCCAGTGCCGCGCTGGAGCGCGTCAACAGCCTGATCCAGAAAGGTGTCGATGAAGGCGCAGAGCTGGTGCTGGACGGTCGCGATCCTCAGGTAGCGGGCTATGCCGATGGCAACTTCGTCGGCCCGACCATTCTGGCTGGCGTCAAGCCCGGCATGAGCGTCTACGACACCGAAATCTTCGGACCAGTGCTCTGTGTGATGGAGGCCGATTCGCTGGATGAAGCCATCGACATCATCAATGCCAACCCGAACGGTAACGGCACCGCCATCTTTACCCGCTCCGGTGGTATTGCCCGTCGCTTCCAGGAAGATATCGACGTTGGCCAGGTCGGTATCAACGTGCCGATCCCGGTGCCGGTACCGCTGTTCTCCTTCAGCGGCTCGCGCGGCTCCAAGCTGGGTGACCTGGGTCCCTACGGCAAGCAGGTGATCCTGTTCTACACCCAGACCAAGACCATCACCGCCCGCTGGTTCGATGACGACGAGCAGGCCGCAGCGGTCAACACCACCATTACCCTGAAGTAATGCTTACAGGCCGGCCAACGATTGGGCCGGCCTCTTTTTTGTTGGAGTAACGACATGAGCTTTGAAACCATTCTGATCGAGACCCGCGAGCGTGTGGGCCTGATTACCCTGAACCGCCCGCAGGCACTGAACGCGCTGAACACCCAGGTACTGGATGAGCTGAACCAGGCGCTGGACCAGTTCGAGAACGACCCGAACATCGGCTGCGTGGTACTGACCGGTTCCAGCAAGGCCTTTGCTGCCGGTGCCGACATCAAGCAGATGGTCGACCTGCAATATCCCGGCGTGTTCATGGATGACTTCTTCTCCCCCGCCGACCGCATCGCCAACCGTCGCAAGCCGCTGATTGCCGCGGTAGCCGGTTATGCCCTGGGTGGCGGCTGTGAGCTGGCGATGATCTGCGACTTCATCTATGCCGCCGACAACGCCCGCTTCGGCCAGCCGGAAATCAACCTCGGTGTGCTGCCGGGTATCGGCGGCACACAACGCCTGACCCGTGCCATCGGCAAGGCCAAGGCCATGGAAATGTGCCTGACCGGTCGTCAGATGGATGCCCAGGAAGCCGAGCAGGCCGGCCTGGTAGCGAAGATCTTCCCGGTCGACCAGTTGCTGGAAGAAACCCTCAAGAGCGCCGCCCTGATCGCTGAAAAGTCCCTGCCCAGCGTGATGATGACCAAGGAGTGCGTCAACCGCGTGTTCGAGAGTAGCCTGGCCGAAGGCATCCGCTTCGAGCGCCGGGTATTCCACTCGATCTTCGCCACGGCTGACCAGAGTGAAGGCATGCAGGCGTTTGTCGAGAAGCGCAAACCCAACTTCAAACACGGCTGAAACAACAGAACATCTCCCAAACTTCGTCATTGCGAGCCCGCAGGGCGTGGCAATCCAGTAACGCGGACTTGCCGACACGCTGGATTGCCGCGTCGCTACGCTCCTCGCAATGACGGAGTTTCATCTTGAGGTAACAAACATGAAAATCGGATTCCTTGGCCTCGGCAACATGGGCGGCCCAATGGCCCACAACCTGATCAAGGCCGGCCATCAGCTGACCGTATTCGACCTGTCCGAAGCAGCCGTAGCCAGCCTGGTCGCCGCTGGCGCCAGCGCCGCGCCGAGCATCACCGAGCTGGCCCGCAGCGATGTTGAAATGATCATCACCATGCTGCCCGCCGCCCCCCACGTAAAGTCGGTCTACCTGGGTGAAGACGGCCTGCTGGCCAACATCGCCCCTCAGGTACGCCTGATTGACAGTTCCACAATCGACCCCATGAGTGCCCGCGAAGTCGCCGCAGCGGCTGCGGAAAAAGGCAACCGCATGATCGACGCGCCGGTCTCCGGCGGCACCGGCGGTGCCACCGCCGGCACCCTGACCTTCATGGTCGGTGGTGAGCAGGCCGACTTCGACATTGCCCTGCCGGTACTGCAGGCCATGGGCAAGAACATCGTTCATTGCGGCCCGGCCGGTAATGGCCAGGTGGCCAAGGTGGCCAACAACATGCTGCTGGCCATCACCATGATCGGCACCGCCGAGGCCATGAACCTGGGCGTCTCGCTGGGCATGGACCCGGGCGTGCTGGCTAGCATCATCAACACCTCCAGCGGCCGCAACTGGAGTTCGGACACCTACAACCCCTACCCCGGCGTGATGGACAACGTACCCGCCTCCCGCGGCTACAGCGGTGGCTTCGGTAGCGACCTGATGCTCAAGGACCTGGGGCTGGCCACCGAGGCCGCCAGGCAGTCGCGCCAACCGGTGATCCTCGGCGGCCTGGCCCAGCAGCTGTACCAGACCTTCAGCAGCCAGGGTAACGGCGCGCTGGACTTCTCCGCGATCATCAAGCTGTATAACGGAGCGATCGAATGACCGAGCAGACTGTACTGGTCGAGGTGCGCAACAGCGTCGGCCATCTGACGCTCAACCGCCCCGCCGGACTCAACGCCCTGAATCTGGACATGGTCCGCCAGCTGCGCCAGCAGCTGGATGCCTGGCTGAATGATGACCAGGTCCGCGTGGTGGTACTGCGCGCCAATGGCGAAAAAGCCTTCTGCGCGGGTGGAGATATTCGCGGATTGTATGACAGCTACCTGGCCAACGATGGCATGTATATGACCTTCTTCCAGGAGGAATATGCGCTGGACCAGCTGATCCATGACTACCCCAAACCGGTGGTTGCACTGATGGACGGCTTTGTCCTCGGTGGTGGCATGGGGCTGGCCCAGGCCGCCTCGCACCGGGTGATCACCGAACGGGTAAGAATGGGTATGCCCGAGACCGGAATCGGCTACTTCCCGGATGTCGGCGGCAGCTATTTCCTGCCCCGTCTGGAAGGCGCCATCGGCCAGTACCTGGGCATCACCGGCTCGCACATCCGCGCCGCCGATGCACTGTATTGCGGTCTGGCCGACCACTGCCTCGGCAGCGAGCTGCTTGGCGAGCTGGATCAGGCGCTCGATAGCATGCAATGGACCGACGAACCTGCCAGCGATCTGGATACACTGCTGCGCAAACGCGCATCGCAGAAGATCCCCGGCTCGGAGATCAAGGCCATGCGCTCGGCGATCGATCACCACTTCAGCCAACCGGACATGCAACGCATCCGCACCTCGCTGGCCGCAGAAGACTGCCCCGCCTACCAGGACTGGGCCGAACGCACCCTGGCCGCTATCGACAGCAAGTCGCCGCTGGCCATGAACGTCACCCTGGAGCTGCTGCGTCAGGGCCGCGAACTGAGCCTGGCCGACTGCTTTGCGCTGGAGCTGCACCTGGATGCCCAATGGTTCGCCAAAGGCGACATCATGGAAGGCGTCCGCGCTCTGATCATCGACAAGGACAAGAACCCCAGGTGGAATCCCCCCACCCTGGAAGAAGTCAGCCCGGCCCGGGTTACGGAATTCTTTGCCGGCTTTGAACCAGGCCAGGCCTGAGGGAGACAGATAAATGCACGATATCGAACTCAACGAAGATCAACGCATGATCCGCGACATGGCCCGCCAGTTCGCCCAGAGCGAACTGGCCCCCCGTGCTGCCGAATGGGACAAGTCCGGCTGGATCGACGATGCCGTGGTTCGCCAGATGGGCGAACTGGGTCTGCTGGGTATGGTGGTTCCCGAGGAATGGGGCGGCAGTTACGTCGACTATGTCGCCTACGCCCTGGCCGTGGAAGAAATCGCCGCTGGCTGCAGCGCTACCGGCGCCATGATGAGCATCCACAACTCGGTGGGCTGCGGCCCGCTGCTCAACTACGGCACACCAGCACAACAGGAAGCCTGGCTGCCGGACCTGGCCGCCGGGCGGGCCATCGGCTGCTTCGCCCTGACCGAGCCCCAGGCCGGTTCCGAAGCCCACAACCTGCGCACCCGGGCAGTGCTGGAAAATGGCGAGTGGGTGCTCACTGGCGCCAAGCAGTTTGTCAGTAACGCCAAACGCGCACAGCTGGCCATTGTCTTTGCGGTAACCGATCCGGAGCTGGGTAAGAAAGGCCTGTCCGCCTTCCTGGTGCCCACCAATACCCCCGGCTTCAAGATCGAGCGTATGGAGCACAAGATGGGTATCCGCGGCTCGGACACCTGCGCCGTGACCCTGGATAATTGCCGCATCCCCGAAGCCAACCTGCTCGGCCCCCGTGGCAAGGGCCTGGCCATTGCCCTGTCCAACCTGGAAGGTGGCCGTATCGGCATCGCCGCCCAGGCGCTGGGCATCGCCCGTTCAGCCTTCGAGGCAGCCCTGACCTACGCCCGTGAACGCACCCAGTTCGGTGTCGCCCTGACCGAACACCAGAGCGTCGCCAACATGCTGGCCGACATGCATACCCGCCTCAACGCGGCCCGCCTGCTGGTCCTGCATGCAGCACGCCTGCGCACCGAAGGCGTACCCTGCCTGTCGGAGGCCTCCCAGGCCAAGCTGTTCGCCAGTGAAATCGCCGAAGATGTGTGTTCCAAAGCGGTACAGATCCACGGCGGCTACGGCTATCTGGAGGACTACCCGGTGGAGCGGCTGTACCGGGATGCCCGCATCACCCAGATCTACGAAGGCACCAGTGAAATTCAACGACTGGTGATTGCCCGGGAGCTGAAGAACTACGCGCTGTAAGGAAGGGTGGTGCCCGGCCTGACAGGTCTGGGCACCTCCTTTCATCAGAAAGAAACAACTCTGCTTGTTTATAGTCGAACTGTTGGCTACTATCTGATACAAAGATCCGCAGCTGACATATTCAGCCAGCGAGACACAGAACAAAAACAATAGAGTGGGATTGATGTCATGCAGAAAAATTCTGTGAATGCCATTACCGTCGTCACCTTTGCGCTGATTCTGCTGACTTTGCTGTCAGCCGGTGCCTTATCTCGTAGCAACCAGGTCAATGCCGACCGAACCACCAGCCTTCCCTGTCAAGCTGCGGACTGTCATGTATTGAGCCCCGCGCGCTGGCTGTAACTGGTCTGGGCGAAACGGCCTATATCTTGACCACCCCGCATAATTCCGTTAAAAGTTAGAGCAATCACTCTAACAACGGATTGTCACATGCCACATTCCACCCCAGAGCCCGCCATCAGCTCAGACCTGCTCGCCCTGTTGCAGGCCCAGCAGGCCGCTTTTGCCGCCGATCCCATGCCCTCACTGCATACCCGCCGCGCCTGGCTCAAGCGTTTGCGCAGGGTGCTGGTCGAGCAGCAGGAGGCGCTGATCAGTGCGGTCAGTCAGGACTTCGGCAACCGCTCCCGGGATGAGACACTGTTTGCCGAGCTGCTGCCCAGCCTGCAGTCCATCGACCATACCAGCCGTCGCCTGCGCCGCTGGATGAAGCCGTCCCGGCGGCCGCTGGGCATTGCCTTCCAGCCCGGTTCGGCGCAGGTGGTGTATCAGCCGCTGGGGGTGGTCGGGGTGATAGTGCCGTGGAACTACCCGATCTTTCTCGCCATCGGCCCGCTGCTCGGCGCGCTGGCTGCGGGCAACCGGGTGATGATCAAGATGAGCGAGTCGACCCCCGCCACCTCGCAGTTGATGAAGGAGCTGCTGGCCAGCGTCTTCCCCGAGGATCAGGTAGCCGTGGTGCTGGGCGAGGCGGATGTCGGTGCGGCCTTCTCCCGCCTGCCCTTCGATCACCTGCTGTTTACCGGTGCCACCAGCATCGGCCGCCACATACTGCACGCCGCGGCGGACAACCTGACCCCGGTGACCCTGGAGCTGGGCGGCAAGTCCCCGGCCATTGTTTCAGCCACGGTGCCGCTGGAGGATGCCGCCGAGCGTATCGCCTTTGGCAAGACCATGAACGCCGGGCAGACCTGCGTCGCCCCGGACTATGTGCTGGTGCCGGAAACCCGGGTGGACGAGTTCGTCGCGGCCTATCGCAAGGTCATCGCCCGCTTCTACCCCCGGCTCAACGACAATCCCGACTACACCAGCATCATCAACCCGCGCCAGCAGGCACGGCTCAACAGCTATCTGGACGATGCCCAGGCGAAAGGTGCGCGGGTCATACCCTTGTTTGCCGAAGGTCAGGATCGCCGTCTGGCCCATACCCTGTTGCTGGATGTTGGCGACGATATGCTGGTGATGCAGGACGAGATCTTCGGCCCGTTGCTGCCGATCGTGCCCTACCGGCAGATCGGTGATGCCATTACCTATATCAACGCCCGACCGCGTCCGCTGGCGCTCTACTACTTCGGTTATGACCGAGAGGAACAGGAGCAGGTCATCAGCCGCACCCATTCCGGTGGCGTGGGCATCAACGAGACCCTGCTGCATGTGGCGGTGTCCGATCTGCCCTTCGGCGGCATCGGCCCCTCGGGCATGGGCCATTACCACGGGCATGAGGGTTTTCTGACCTTCAGCAAGGCCAAGGCAGTACTGCGCAAGCCGCGCCTGAACGCCACCCGGGTGCTCTACCCGCCCTATGGCAAGCCGCTGCAGAAACTGCTGCGCCGCCTGCTGATCCGCTGATCCCTCGATCCTGACAGAG
>JAAYHO010000431.1 GCA_012735335.1 Gammaproteobacteria bacterium | reverse complement strand
GCGCGGCATGAATACATCCAGCCGTTCGCGCCCCATACGCTGCATCGCCCGAACCTGGGTCGAGCGCATCAGCTCCTGCAATAATGCCCAGGCCCGCTCGGCATCCCGGAAGCCGCCTTCGGCCAACTGCTCCTGCGCCTGTTCGGGCTCGGGGAAGCCGGTCAGCAGGGTAATCCATTGGGCGTAGGGCGCCTGGCTCTCGGCCTCATCCTCGTCCGGGTCGGCAATCACCCCGGCAAAATGCCGCGCTACCCGGCTGCGCTGCAACTCCAGCTGGCGACGGAACGCCTCCCAGCTGTCAAAGCCCATGATCAGCGCGACCCGGGCCTGGTTCAGACTGTCGGTGGGCAGCATCTGGGTCTGGCGGTCGTCGATGGCCTGCAGCGCATGCTCGGTATCGCGCAGAAACAGATAGGCACCCTTGAGTTCATCCACCGCTTCGTCCGGCAGGTAGACATTGGTCGCCAGCATATCCAGCACTGCCAGAATCGGTCGCTGCTGCAGGCTGCGATCCCGCCCGCCGTGGATCAGCTGAAACGCCTGGCCGATGAACTCCACTTCGCGAATACCGCCCGAGCCCAGCTTGACGTTATCCTGCAGGCCCTTGCGCTGTACTTCACGCTGGATCAGTTGCTTGAGGTTGCGCAGCGCCTCGATCGCGGCAAAGTCGATATAACGGCGGTAAACAAAGGGTCGCAGGCGCTCCATCAGCTCCGCCCCTGCCAGCTGATCCCCGGCCACTACCCGGGCCTTGATCATCGCATAGCGTTCCCAGTCCCGGCCCTGACTCTGGTAGTACTGCTCCAGCGCATTGAAGCTGAACACCAGTGCGCCGCTGTCACCGTAGGGGCGCAGGCGCATGTCCACCCGGAACACGAAGCCATCAACGGTAACTTCGTCGAGCAACCTGATCAGGCGCTGGCCGACCCGGGTAAAGAATTCCTGATTGGACAGGCTGCGCCGCCCGCCCCGGGTCTCGCCCTGGGCCGGGAAGGCAAAGATCAGATCGATATCCGAGGACAGGTTCAGTTCCTGGGCACCCAGCTTGCCCATGCCCACCACCACCAGGTGTTGTTGCTCATCCGCATCGCTGTAAGGTACACCGAAACCCTCGACCAACTGCTGATACACCCACTGATAGGCCTGCTGCAGGCAGGCATCGGCCATATCCGACAGATCCCGGGTGGTCTCCATGGTCGGCGCCTGGCGGGTGACGTCACGCCAGATGATGCGCACCTGCTGTTGCTGGCGAAAGCGCCGCAGGGTCTGGGCCAGTTGCTCCTCGGTGTCGGCCTGGGCCTGCGCCTCGGCAATCGAATCGGCCAGCATCTCGGCGAGCTCACCGTTATTGAGAGAACGCCACAGCCGACCATCCTGCATCAGCCGCCAGGCCATGCCCGGATCACGGCGCAATTGCTCGGCGACAAAATCGCTGGCCGCCAGCACCCGACGCAACTCGGCCATGAAGGTGTCGTCCAGCTGCACCAGCCTGGCCTCCAGACCGGCCTCACGCACCGCCGCGAACCACTGCGCCAGGTGGTGGTCCACCAGAATACGCAGGGCGCTGGGCAAAGTGGCAGGCAATGAAAATGGCATGGTCTATCCTGAATAAATATCCGAAGGGTGCAGCTTGCCACGCACAGTGCAGAGGGAAAAGGTCGGACTGGAAAATTCCGGCCTTTCAATGTAGTTTCACTACAGAAAAAGCCGTGACCAGATAGTCTTTTTGTTTAAAATGTAGTAAAACTACACACACCCTCGACTGTCGCATGTCCGAGTCATTACTCCCTACTCCGCAGATGCGACCGTTTTTTACCTGGGACTCACAAGGTCTGGAGAAAAATATGAAGCATGACGATATCGATCCACTCGAAACCCAGGAATGGCTCGATGCCCTGGAATCCGTTCTCGACAACGAAGGCGAAGATCGGGCCGAATACCTGATCCAACGCATGGGTGAGCTGGCCAGCCGCAGTGGCACGCACCTGCCCTACGCCATCACCACGCCCTACCGCAACAGCATCCCGGTCACCCACGAGGCCGCCATGCCCGGCGACCTGTTCATGGAGCGCCGCATCCGCTCCATGGTGCGCTGGAACGCGCTGGCCATGGTCATGCGCGCCAACCAACAGGACCCGGATCTGGGTGGTCACATTTCCACCTTCGCCTCCAGCGCCACGCTGTACGATATCGGCTTCAACTACTTCTTCAAGGCTCCTACCGAGGAACACGGCGGCGACCTGGTGTATTTCCAGGGCCACGCCTCACCGGGCATCTATGCCCGTGCGTTCCTCGAAGGCCGTATCACTGAAGAACAGATGACCAACTACCGCCAGGAAGTGGACGGCGACGGCCTGTCCTCCTATCCGCACCCCTGGCTGATGCCCGATTTCTGGCAATTCCCCACCGTGTCCATGGGTCTGGGCCCGATTCAGGCCATCTACCAGGCGCGCTTCATGAAGTACCTGGAAAGCCGTGGCTTCATCGAGCCGGGCAAACAGAAGGTCTGGTGCTTCCTCGGTGACGGCGAGTGCGACGAGCCGGAGTCCTTGGGCGCCATCTCCCTGGCTGGCCGCGAGAAGCTGGACAACCTGATCTTCGTCATCAACTGCAACCTGCAGCGCCTGGACGGTCCGGTGCGCGGCAACGGCAAGATCATTCAGGAGCTGGAAGGCAACTTCCGTGGTGCCGACTGGAACGTGATCAAGGTCATCTGGGGCCGCCTGTGGGACCCGCTGCTGGCCCGCGACCACGACGGCCTGCTGCAACAGCGCATGGAAGAAGCCGTGGACGGCGACTACCAGAACTACAAGGCCAATGATGGCGGCTATGTACGCGAACACTTCTTCGGTGCCCGTCCGGAACTGAAGAAGATGGTCGAGAACATGTCCGACGAGGAAATCTGGAAGCTCAACCGTGGCGGCCACGACCCCTACAAGGTCTACGCGGCCTACCATGCGGCGAGCAACCACAAGGGTCAGCCCAGCGTGATTCTGGCCAAGACCATCAAGGGCTACGGTACCGGCGCCAGCCAGGGCCAGAACATTGCCCACAACACCAAACAGGTGGATACCGAGAGCCTGCGCAAATTCCGCGACAGCTTCGGCATCCCGATCAGCGACGATGACCTGCCGAACCTGCCCTTCTACCGTCCGGAAGAAGGCAGCCCCGAGTACAAGTACCTGCACTCGCGCCGCGAAGCACTGGGTGGCTACATGCCCCAACGCCGCGTCAGCAGCACGCCGATCCCGGCTCCGCCGCTGGAGACCCTCAAGTCGATCCTCGACGGTACCGGCGAGCGCGAAATCTCCACCACCATGGCCTTTGTGCGCATCCTCGCGCAGATGCTCAAAGACAAGGAACTGGGCCAGCGCATCGTGCCCATCGTGCCCGACGAGGCGCGTACCTTCGGTATGGAAGGCATGTTCCGCCAGCTCGGCATCTATTCCTCGGTCGGTCAGCTGTACGAGCCGGTAGACCGGGATCAGCTGATGTTCTATCGCGAGGACAAGAAGGGCCAGATCCTCAACGAAGGCATCACCGAGGCGGGTGCCATGTCCAGCTGGGTGGCCGGTGCCACCGCCTACAGCACCTACAACCAGCCGATGCTGCCGTTCTACATCTTCTATTCGATGTTCGGCTTCCAGCGTATCGGTGACCTGGCCTGGGCCGCTGGTGACAGCCGCGCCAAGGGCTTCCTGATCGGCGGCACTGCTGGTCGCACCACCCTGAACGGTGAAGGTCTGCAGCACGAGGACGGTCACAGCCACATTCTGGCCTCGACCATCCCCAATTGCCGCACCTATGACCCCACCTACGGCTACGAGCTGGCGGTGATCATCCGTGAAGGTACCCGCCGGATGATGGAAGAGCAGGAAAACATCTTCTACTACATCACCGTGATGAACGAAGCCTACGCGCAACCGGCCATGCCCGAAGGCGTTGAAGAAGGCATCATCCGCGGCATGTACCTGCTGGATGAAGCCAAGGAGAAGGGCAAGCACCACGTTCAGCTGATGGGCAGTGGCACCATTCTGCGCGAAGTGCGTGAAGCCGCCATCCTGTTGCAGAACAACTACGGCATCAGCTCGGATATCTGGAGCGTGACCAGCTTCAACGAACTGCGCCGCGATGGCCTGGACGTGGAGCGCTGGAACCGCCTGCACCCGACCGAACCCCGTCGCCTGAGCTACGTCGAGCAGAATCTGGCCGAACGTACCGGCCCGGTGATTGCCTCCACCGACTACATGAAACTGTTCGCCGAACAGATTCGCCAGTGGGTACCGGGCAACTTCAAGGCGCTGGGCACCGACGGCTTCGGCCGCAGTGATACCCGCCGCAAGCTGCGCGACTTCTTCGAGGTCGACCGCCGCTGGATCGCCTACACCGCCCTGGCGGCACTGGTCGAGAACGGTGAATTGCAGCCCGAGGTACTGGTCGAAGCCCAGGCCACCTTCGGCCTGAACCCGAACAAACCCAACCCGCTGGACGTATAAGGAGCCATACCATGAGTGAAGTGATCAAGGTACCCGACGTCGGTGGTGAAGGTGAAGTCATCGAAATCCTGGTCGCCGTCGGCGACCGGGTGGAAGTGGAACAGAGCCTGGTTACCCTGGAATCGGACAAGGCCAGCATGGAGCTGCCCAGCCCCAGGGCCGGTGTGGTCAAGGCCATCAAGGTCAAGATCGGCGACACCCTGAAGGAAGGCGACGACCTGGTCGAGCTGGAAATCGAAGGGGGTGAACAAGCCGCTGATGAGCAGCCCGCTGAGCAGGCAAAGGCTGAAGAGCCGAAGCAGCAGGAACAGCAGGCCGCCCCCGCCCCGGCGGAAAAGCCCGCAGCGAAGAAAGCTGAAAGCAGCGTGCAGAGCTTCAACATCCCGGATATCGGGGATGGCACAGCCCGGGTGATCGAACTGCTGGTCAATGTCGGCGACAAGGTCGAGGCCGAACAGAGCCTGCTGACCCTGGAATCGGACAAGGCCAGCATGGAGATTCCCGCTCCGGCCGCCGGGGTGATCGAAGCCATCGAGGTCAAACTCGAACAGGAAGTGAGCACCGGCGACCTGATGCTGCGCATGCGTGTCGAAGGCGAGGCCGAGGAAGACGAGTCTGCTCCGGCGGCCATCGTTGAAGAAGCTCAGGACGAAGTGGCGGTGACGCCGGCCAAGGAAGAGCGCCCCTCGGCACCGACTGCCGAGCAATCCGCCCCCACCCCGGTGGGCGCACCCAGCCGTGGCGGCAAGAAAGTGCACGCCGGACCTGCAGTACGCAAGCTGGCCCGGGAGTTTGGCGTCGACCTGAGCGAAATCACCGGCAGCGGCCCCCGCAACCGCATTCTCAAGGACGACGTACAGGCCCACGTGAAAGCCGTCATGCAGCAACGCAAGGACGGTAGTGCAGCCGCTACCGGTGGCGCGGGCATCCCGCAGGTGCCGGAAGTCGACTTCAGCCGCTTCGGTGAAGTGGAACTGACCGACATGACCCGCCTGCAGCAGATCGGCGCCGCCAACCTGCACCGCAGCTGGCTCAACGTGCCGCATGTCACCCAGTTCGACCTGGCCGACATCAGCGAGCTGGAAGCCTTCCGCAAGGCGCAGAAGGCCGTGGCGGAAAAGGCCGGCGTCAAGCTGACCGTTCTGCCGTTCCTGCTCAAGGCCTGTGCCCACCTGCTGCGCGAGCAGCCGAACTTCAATGTCTCGCTGGCGCCCAACGGCAAACAGCTGATCCAGAAGAACTACGTGCACATCGGTTTTGCCGTAGACACCCCGGACGGTCTGCTGGTTGCGGTGATCCGTGACGTGGACAAGAAGAGCCTGCTGGAGCTGGCAGCCGAAGCGGCCGAACTGGCCGACAAGGCACGCAACAAGAAGCTCAGCGCCAACGAAATGCAGGGCGCCTGCTTCACCATCTCCAGCCTGGGACACATCGGCGGTACCTACTTCACGCCGATCGTCAACACCCCGGAAGTGGCCATCCTCGGCGTCAGTCGGGCAACCATGCAACCGGTGTGGGACGGCAATGCCTTCCAGCCAAGGCTGATGCTGCCCCTATCCCTGTCCTACGACCACCGCGCCATCAACGGCGCCGCTGCAGCCCAGTTCACCAAGCGCCTTGGCGAACTGCTGACGGATATACGGTCGATGTTGTTGTAACACCTGAGGGAATGTGCCTGCACCGCTGGGGGTGTAGCGCGCCTGCGCTACGCCTTCCGGACCTGCACACCAACCCGTCGGCGAGCAGGCGCTCGCCAACCCTGGGGGGTGTAGCGCGCCTGCGCTACGCCCTTCTGTATCTCCGCATTAACTCGTCGGCGAGCGGGGGCTCGCCAACCCCGGGGGTGTAGCGCCCCTGCGCTACGCCCTTCTGTATCTCCGCATTAACTCGTCGGCGAGCAGGCGCTCGCCAACCCCGGGAGTGTAGCGCCCCTGCGCTACGCCGTGCCTTCGCAATAGGCACTTGACCATCTCCACTGCTCCGGCAGCTCGATCAGTCCCGCCTTGACTGGGTTGTTGTGAATGTAATGAATTGCCGTATTCAAATGGCGCTCGTCGCGAATGAACCTGTCCCAGTAATCCCGCATCCACAACGTGCGTCCCGGCACGCCCAACCCCAGCCTGTCATTGTGTAACAGCATCCAGCGAGTCGTCATGGACTTCCATGTCTGTACGATGCGCGCAATCGAGTAATGCGGCTCGATAAGTACGTGCACATGATTGGGCATGATGCACCAGGCTATCAATCTGTAGCGCTGGCCATCCTGACGCAAAAGGACATCTCGCATCGTTTGCGCTAACTCCTGGTGCGACAGAGCACAACATCCCAACCCAGAATCCAGCCAACGCTCTATTGAGCGGCGGGTATAACCACCCTGCTGTGCGACAGGCATATACCGGGCTTGTCTGCGCAGTTCTCGCAACAGGGACTGTGGAAGAGAGTCCGCCAGCCGGAAGGTTATGAACTGATATACGCCTGGTACATCCCGGTGCGGCGCAGCGCCGGAGTAATACCAGTCTTTCCATTCAACGAGAGATGCGTCACTTGAGAGCATGGCACGGGTTCCATCTCCATGGAGTGACGTGCCACTTTACCTCTACTGAAAACCTAGGGCCGCGACCTGGCGCACATTTCCAGCAACCGATGCACGAATAGTACAAAGCCGTCGGCGAGCGGGGGCTCGCCAACCCCAGGGGTGTAGCGCGCCTGCGCTACGCCGTGTGAGCCGGAAACTCCGAGCCAGGGAAAGGGAGAGTCGGCGAGCGGGGGCTCGCCAACCCCAGGGG
>JAAYHO010000430.1 GCA_012735335.1 Gammaproteobacteria bacterium | reverse complement strand
GGATCGACTTCCGCAATCTGCCGGATCACGAAAAACACATCTTCCTCAGCAACCTGAAGTACCAGACCCTACTGGATTCGATCCAGGGCCGCAGTCCGAACGTGGCGTTTCTGCCGCTGGTGTCCATCCCCGAACTCGAAACCTGGATCGAGACCTGGTCGTTCTCCGAGACCATCCACAGCCGTTCCTACACCCATATCATCCGCAATATCGTCAACGATCCAGCGGTGGTGTTCGATGACATAGTGCGCAACCAGCACATCATCGAACGGGCCGGGGATATCTCCACCTACTACGACGACCTGATCCAGTACGGCAATCTGTACAACCAGTTCGGCGAGGGGACCCACCAGCTCAACGGCCAGCCGGTCACCATCAGCCTGTTCGAGCTGAAGAAGAAGCTGTACCTGTGCATGATGTCGGTCAACGTGCTGGAAGCGATCCGCTTCTACGTCAGCTTCGCCTGCTCCTTCGCCTTCGCCGAGCGCCGGCTGATGGAGGGCAATGCCAAGATCATCCGCCTGATCGCCCGGGACGAGGCGCTGCACCTGACGGGTACCCAGCACATCATCAACATCATGCAGGAAGGTGATGACGATCCGCAGATGGCCGAGGTGGCTCGCGCCTGTCACGCGCAGAGTGTGGAAATCTTCCGCCACGCCGCCGAGCAGGAAAAGCAGTGGGCCGAGTACCTGTTCAAGGATGGCTCGATGATCGGGCTGAACTACAACATCCTCAGCCAGTACGTGGAATACATCACCAACCTGCGCATGAGCGCGGTGGGGCTCGAGCCGATCTTCCCGGGTGCCACCCAGAACCCGATCCCCTGGATCAATGCCTGGCTGGTATCGGATAACGTGCAGGTCGCCCCGCAGGAGGTGGAGGTAAGCTCCTATCTGGTCGGGCAGATCGACTCCGAGGTATCGGTCGAGGATCTCGGTGACTTCGAACTCTGAATTGCTGGTACACACCCGCGACACCTTCTTCGAGCTGGGCGAAGGCGAAACCCTGCTCGAAGGACTCGAACGCACCGGGCACCATGTCGAATACCAGTGCCGCAGCGGTTACTGTGGCGCCTGCAGGATCAAACTCAAGATCGGCAGTGTGGTCTATCCCAAAGCACCGCTGGCGTTTCTGCGGCGGGATGAGATACTGCCCTGCTGCTGTCGACCGGCGGAAACCATCGTCATCGACAGCGTACCGCTGAAAAGTAAACTCTGAGGCCAGTGGATGTTTGAACTACAAGAGCTGGATGCCGAACACTACCGGTCCCAGACCCGGCGCAGCACCCTGATCGTCTGCGTCATCCTAGCAGCACTCTGCTCGCTGATGGCCGCTGCCTCCATCGCCCTGTTCGGCGAGCCCGGCGGCAGCAACTTCCGCTGGAATCTGGGCGGGGTGATTGTCGGCCTGCTGCTGACCATTGCCGTGGTGCGGGTCTACCTCTGGCCACAGCCATGGATGGCCCCGGCGGTGTATGGTTTCCGCCTCAAGCGCAACCTGATGAAGATCACCAATATGCTGCATCAGGTCGAGGCGGCTGTCGCCGATGGCGATCACACCGGGATGCGCGTGCTGCGTTTCTACCATCTGGGGCTGATCCAGATGCACACTCTGGAAGGCAACAGCACGGCAATCAGCGATATGGTCAGACAGATCGACCAGCACCGGGAGTGCCTGATCGATCAGGGCATGGATCCCGAGCAGAATCGTCTGGACCCTGCCTGGCTGGAGGACATCGCCAGCCGCTGGCGCCAGGCCAAGCGCTGAAGCCGCCAGCAGAAAGCAACGAGCCGCTGGGTCAGCGGCTCGTTGTGGATCAGTTACCCGATCGGCGCAGCGCCTGGCCAGTGAAATCCTGGGGCGACTTGACATCCTCCCCCACCTTTATCGGTGGGGGATTCCCTTACAGAGTGCAAGGGGCCAGCTGATCACTCGGCTGGCAGGTTCCTGCTGCTGACGGCATTACCGCACCGTTCACTTCACAGGCGAACCGGGCATAATCCTGCCCTTGCTCCTGCAGGATCTGCATCCCGCGAGACAGTATATTCTGTGCTGCTATGACATCAGCATTGCCTGCATGACCGCACTTAACACAGACAAAACTCGCCTGTGTCTTGCGGTTGTCTTTGCAGACATGCTGGCATACCGGGCAAGTCTGGCTGGTGTACTGTGGTGGCACCGCTAGAAATATCCCACCATTCCAAGATACTTTGTACTCCAGCATCTGCCGGATAGTGTGCCAGCCCTGATCCAGTATTGACCGGTTCAGTCCGGCTTTCTGACGTACCATCCGACCAGGCTGCTCCAGCGTACCTTTGGCCGATCTGGACATATTCGACACGCGCAAGTCCTCAACGACCACCATCGCGTGGTTATTGCTGATGAGCGTTGTGTGCTTGTGTTGATAATCCAGTCGGATATTGGCGATACGCCGGTGCAACCTGGCCACTTGCTTCTTTTGCTTCTGCCAGTTGGCTGATCCTTTGATCTTGCGTGACAGCTTGCGCTGGGCCTTGGCCAACTGTTCTTTGTGCCAGGCGTAGCTGGCAACCCCCTCGTAGGGCTCGCCGGTGCTCAGGGTCATGTTTCGGGCCACGCCCATGTCGATGCCCACGGCGGTGGCTGCCTTACTGGCTGGCGTTATGTCCAGCTCGCACAGGATACTGATGTGCCAGACCCCGCAAGCATCCAGGGTGACGGTACAGCTTCTCGGTACACCCATAACCGGGCGGGAGTTGCGATAACGCATCCACCCCAGCTTGTTTGGCAGCTTGATGTGCTTTCGATCCAACACACAGTATTTGGGGAAGTTTACGAACCGCAAAGTCGAGTGATGCGCCAACTTGCGAGTCCGGTGCCTTGGGAATCCGCGCTTACCTGAGCACCAGTCTTTCAGCGCTCGATCACGCAAATCGCGCTGGCGCTGCTGCAGGTTGTCCGTGTAGGCATCGGTGAGGAAAGCCCGCTCCGGGGTCTTCTTCCACTGCGTGGTGTACTTGCTGAGCTGCGTTACCGAGGGCATCTTGCGAGCCAGCGCGATTCTATCAGCTGGCTTCAATGCGTTGAGCCTTTCGTACAGTGCCTTGCGCTCACCTTCAAAGCCCAGTTCCTTCCTGGCTTCGTCTAGCATCAGATCCAGGGATGCGTTATACACATAGCGCCCACAGCCGACCATTCGGTACAGCAACGACAGTTGCTCATCCGTTGGCTCCAGCTTGTAGCGGTAGGCTTTATGTATCAGCATGACCTTGATAGCTTAGTCAGTGTGTATTAGCATACTACCCGCTATTAAAGGCATGATCAACAATTCAAAGGGTTAGTGTGACAACCATAAGGAAGTCCAGGCACAGTGCATTTCAGCTGCATGTGCATATTGTTTTCATCACCAAGTACCGGCGTAAAATACTCGGGGAGCTGCATCACCAGGCATTTGTTTCAGCTGCTGCCGAGGTGTGCCGTGACTTCGAGGCGACCTTGGTTGAATGTAACGGGGAGGCTGATCACGTGCATTTGCTGGTTGAATACAATCCGAAGGTGCAGTTGACCCGGCTGGTGAACTCCCTCAAGGCGGTAACATCCCGGCGACTGCGTGCTCAGTTTGCTGATATCGTCGGGGCTTATGACAAGCCGGTACTGTGGAGTCGCTCTTACTTTGTAGGCTCCTGCGGCGGTGCCCCGCTGGATGTGATTGCCGAGTACATCCGTAACCAGCGAGGCTAACGCCTCGCTCCGCATTCACCCCACACCTCCCTCGGTGTGGGTGCCCTGCGGGTGATTGATGGCCCGACATCTGGGGTAGTCCGAGCAGCCCCAGAAGGTATTACCGGCATTGGGACCACGCTTGGCGGTGCGCTTGATCATAGCTGCGTTGCACCGTGGGCAGCTCGGGGATTGCGGTTGCGCTGTTGCGGCCGGCTCTGAAACGGGCGCGGTTGGCTGGCTTTTATACTGCACTATCCATTGCTTGAGGACGGGCCCGTCGATCAACTGGATATTGCGACCAGATGCAAAATTCTGGGCTTCCTGGGTGAATCGCCCGGAGGTGACAACAAATCCACCCGCAGCGCCTTCCACGGCCATGG
>JAAYHO010000429.1 GCA_012735335.1 Gammaproteobacteria bacterium | reverse complement strand
TCCGGGTGCGCATATCTGATCAGCAACGCCGCCAGCACGATTGCCGGTAGCCCGGTCAGGGCGGTGACCATGAAGAAGGGCACCCAGCCCATGGCCGTGGCCATGACCCCGGTAAAGCCCGCAGCCAGTTGTCCCGGCAGGGTCATCAGTGAGCTGAACAGGGCGTACTGGGTGGCGGTGTAGGCGGTGTTGGTCAGACTCGACAGATAGGCAATGAATACCGAAATGGCCAGTCCGCCGGTGATGTTATCGGCGATGATGGCCATGATCAGCCCATTGGTCTGCGGCCCGATAAAGGCCAGCCAGGCAAACATCAGGTTGGTTGCCGGGGCCATGAAGGCCGTCAGCAGCAGGATGCGGGCGATACCGAAACGTGCCACCAGCAGACCGCCCAGCGCCGCGCCGAGCAGGGTCATGCCCAGCCCGAAGGCGGCAGCGATATTGGCAATCTGCGCCTTGCTGAACCCCAGATCCAGATAGAAAGGGTTGGCCATCACCCCCATGAAGATATCGCTGATACGGAAGGTGGCAACAAACGCCAGAATCAGCAGCGCAGCCTTGCCGTAGCGCTGAAAGAACTCGGCAAAGGGGCAGACAATGGCACCGATGAACCAGGCCGTCACCGCCCGTTGCCAGCCCGCATGCCGGGTGCCATCCAGATAGTCCGCCACCCGCTGCTCGAAATGCACGGTGGAACTGCTGACCGACACGGCGGGTTCGGCGATGATCAGGGTGGTCAGCACCCCGACACCCATCAGCGCCGCCATGCAACCGTAGGCCAGCATCCAGCTGTCGATCGAGGCCAGGTGCAGAGCACCCGCTCCGGCGGCAAGGATCGCCACCCGGTAGCCGGTGACATAGGTGGCTGCCATGGCCGCCTGGCGGTGCCGGGCTTCGGCCTCGACCCGGTAGGCATCGATGGCCACATCCTGGGTCGCCGAACCGAAGGCGGCCAGTACTGCCCATAGCGCCACCAGACTGAGATTTTCCCGGGGATCGGTCAGCGCCATGCCCAGCAGGGCTGCGGCAATCACCAGTTGGGCCAGCAGCATCCAGGCCCGGCGCCGCCCCAGCAGACGACTCAGCAGCGGCAGCGGAGCGCGGTCGATCAAGGGGGCCCAGAGCACCTTGATCGAGTGGGCCATGCCGACCCAGCTCAAGAAGCCGATGGCGGCCAGTTCGATGCCCAGATCCCGCAGCCAGGCGCTGAAGGTGCCGCCTACCAGCAGCAGCGGCAGCCCGGCGGAAAAGCCCAGAAACAGCATGCCGATCACGCGGGGTTTGAGGTAGACCTTCCAGCCCTCGCGTGCTGGTGCTGCGGTGGTGTCATTCATTCAACTGTGTTCTCAGAGTCACTGGGGCTGGTCGGGCCAGCCGAAGCGGGTCATGTTGACCCGGCGGTTGCGCACGATCACCCCTTCGGCCAGCAAACGTTGATATTGTTCCTGCCCGGCGGGGTGATCGGCGGGCAATGATAATTGCCCCTGACTGTTGAGTACACGGTGCCAGGGCAGAGTCGTGTCGTCCGGCAACTGGCCCAGCCAGCGTCCGACCAGTCTCGCACCCCGGCCCAGTCCGGCCATCTGCGCCAGTCGACCATAGCTGCTGACCCGCCCCGGCGGGATGGCTGCCAGTACCAGCCAGAGTGCCTGCTTGCGTGGATCGTCCGTGGCGGATTGATCAGCGTTGGAACATTCAATCATGGATAATGTCTCTGGTTCTGTTCACTGCTGCGGATGTTGTCCAATGTCTATATCGCGTTTCCTGCTGCTCCTGCCCCTGTTGTCCCTGCCTGCTGCCGCCGACACCCTGTGGCTGGATAACGGCGACCGCCTTACCGGCCATATCGAGCTGATGGAGGGTAACCGGTTGATCATCCAGACCGAATTTGCCGGGCAGGTAGCGGTGGATATCAGGCGTATCCGCACCCTGGAGAGCGAAGGGCCGCTGCTGATCAAGACCAGTGACGATACTAAGCACGCCCGGCGCATTCAAGCATCCGAGGAGGACGGCCAGATAGTGCTGGTCAACGGCGATACGCCACCGCTGCCGCTGGAGATCACCGCTCTGCGCCAGATCATGGAGCCGCAACCGGTGATAGAGGACTGGGTCTGGGATGGCCGGGCCACCCTGTCGCTGGAGCTGGACAATACCGAATCGAAAAAGCGCGATCTGGATCTGGATGTGACCACCGAGGCCCGGCACGGAGACTGGCGGCATATGCTGTCCAGCGAGTTCGAGCGCGACTACCGGGATAACATCAAGAGCCGCCACTGGTGGGAAACCGACTATACCCTGAGCTGGTTCTTTGCCGAGAAGTGGTTCTGGCAGAACCGGGTCAGTTACCTGCGTGACCATCTGGGAGATGTGGAGCGGCAGGTGCAGATAGGTTCCGGTCCCGGTTACGAATGGTGGAACAACGCCCTGGGCCGCTTCGAGACCTCCGCCCGCTTCGAGCACCTGCGACTGGATGCCCGAGACGGTTCCGACAGTCGTACCAACGGTCTGGGCCTGAACTGGGATTACCGCCGCTATCTGTTCGGCAAACGCTTCCAACTGATCCACAATGCCGAAACCATCATTCCCGATGATGACGAGGTGGATTACATGGTGGATGCCGAAGCGGGCCTGCGCTACCTGCTCAACAGCTGGGCCTCCCTGAGCCTGACCACCGAGTGGGACTACATCAGCAGCTCGGATGAGAAGAGTCAGAATGAAACCCGCTACAAGCTGGGGCTGGGGGTCAGTTGGTAGAGACTGGTGAGCAGCGCCGCGACACCTTGTGGGTTGGAGCAAGCCGCCACTTGACTCCGGTCAAGGTAAAGCTGCCCGGTACAGACTAGCTTGATCTCACAGCAACCCTCAGGAGGTCACCATGCATACCATGATCAATGCTCTGAAGTGGTTATTCTGCTCCGGCCATCAATACCGCTACCAACCCGTAATGGCAGCCGTACCGACCGAGTGCCCGGCACGTTCCGACTGCCTGGGCTGCGACGGCAAGATCAACTGTCATCTGGCGCGGATACTGGTCAGCCGGGACTGAAACACCTGCGCACTTTTGCAGGAGCGGCGCCTCGCCGCGAATACTTGGCCCTGCCTTCGCCCAGAGGGTGGGGCTCTTGCGGTTGCAGGCTTCGGTCGAACGGGGTTCTTTCCGAAGACTCACCTGATAAATGAAAAACCCAGCCGGTGGCTGGGTTTTTCATTTATTGGCGGAGAGCCAGGGATTCGAACCCTGGGTACCCTTGCGGGTACAACGGATTTCGAATCCGTCCCGTTCGACCACTCCGGCAACTCTCCAAGTCGGCGCGGATGATAGCAGTTTTATCCCCTGTAACGGAAGAGACGCATGCCAGAGCAGTTGATGGTTTGGCTTCCATGCACGGCAGAGCTGACAAGCTCGGTCGGATCGGCGATGCTGCGCTGATGGCTGACATGCTTGGCGGGATGGATAAATGGATATGAAGCAGCGGGCGCTGGAGATGTTGCAGCGGCTGGAGAGCGAGATTGCTGCCAACCAGTTGGTGCTGCCGTCCGTGCCAGAGGTGGTTGTGCGGGTGCGTGCGCTGGTCGAGTCCGAGGACTGTTCGGTGGAGAAGCTGGAGCGTGAGGTGGCACGGGATGCGGCCATTGCTGCGCGGCTGGTGAAGGTGGCGAACAGTTCGATCATGCGCCGTGGCGTGCCGGTTTCCTCGCTTCGGCAGGCCATCCTGCTGCTGGGTTTCAAGCTGGTGTGTTCCATGGTGACCCAGTTGGCGTTGCTGCAGACCATGAGTCGCGGTGGCGGCGAACCGGGGCGGTTACGCGGCTTTGTCGAGGGTGGGGTGCATGTCAGTGCCCGGTGTCGCATGTTGGCGGGCTCCTTTGCTCACCTGGATGCCGAGCTGGCGGCCCTTGGCGGCCTGCTGCATGACATCGGCAAGTTGCCCCTGCGCGAGTTCCTGCAGCGGCAGCCGAACCTGAGCCGGCTGGAGCGGCTGCGCTTCGAGCTGATGCTGCATCCGCTGGTTGGCGCCATGCTGCTCAGGCACTGGAACATGCCCGATGAGCTGGTGCAGATGGCGCGCTGGCGTGAGTCGGTACTGCGCGAAACCAGCAACCCGCTGCCGGATTATGTCGATATCGTCATCGCCGCCAGCCTGCTGCATTACGGTACCGAGAAGGGCCGTTATGCGCGCTATGCCGGGGTTGCCGTGCCCGCCCTGCGCAAGTGTCAGACTGTGGCGGGGTCATTGGATACGGAGCAGGACGAACAGGGGCGGGCGGAGCTGGTGCAGGCGATGCTCAGCGACTGACTTGCCGGGTCGGCCCCAGCACCAGCAGCCTCGGTGTTGCTGCTGAGTGGGCAGCGGCTGCGTTGTTGGTTGGTTGCTCACCCCGGGTGACTTCAGTGCCGTGGTGCGCCGTTTCAAGGTACTGGCCCAACCGGTCAACGAGGTCGGTCTGCTGCAGGGTCTGCGCCAGGAACATGCCATCCGCACCGCCCATGGAGAC
>JAAYHO010000428.1 GCA_012735335.1 Gammaproteobacteria bacterium | reverse complement strand
TGATCGACATGCGCAGCCCCGGGGTGACGGTGAAGCCCATCGACACCATGGATGGGTATCAGCATGTCAACGAGGTCTGGCTGGAGGATGTGATTGTCCCGGCGGAGAACCTGGTGGGTGAAGAAGGAGCAGGCTGGACCTATGCCAAGTTCCTGTTGCAGAACGAGCGTACTGCCGGAGCCATTGTCGGTCAGGCCTGGCATGTGCTGGATCGGCTGAAGCAGCACGCCGCGAAAACCCTGGTTGATGGTCGTCCGCTGCTGGAGCAGCCGCTGATGCGCAACCGCATTGGTGAGTTCGAACTGCGTTTTCTGGCCCTGGAGCAGGCCTCCTACGCTGGTGTGCTGGCGATGGATGAGGGGCGCGACAATGGCGGCGAGGCGTCGCTGATCAAGATCCGTGGAACCGAACTCTACCAGCAGGTCAGCGAGACGCTGATCGATGCGCTGGCTGAAGCGGGCATGGTGCTCGATGTGCAGGCCCTGCACGCCATGCCGGGCCTGCCACCGCTGGGGCCGGAGGATACCGGCGGCATTCTCAAGGAGCACCTGTACAACCGGGCCAACACCATCTTCGGTGGTTCCTCGGAAGTTCAGCGCAACATTCTGGCCAAGGTGGTACTGGGACTATGACAACCGATCTTGAAACCATTGGCATGCTCCGTAATAGCCTGGAGCGTTATGTCGAAGACAATTACAGCTTCCTGCAGCGGCTTGCCCTGATGGAAGAAGAAGGCAGCTTCAGCCAGCAGGTCTGGTCGGATCTGGCCGAGTTCGGCTTCCTGTCCCTGTGCCTGCCGGAAGAAGATGGTGGACTGGAAGGGGATGCTGCCGCAGTAGGCGCCTTGATGGAAGTGGCCGGTCAGGCGCTGATTCAGGAGCCTTTCCTCATGAGTGCGGTACTGGCTACCCGGCTGGTCGCGCGACTGGCAGAGGGAGAGCAGCGTGAGCGTCTGCTCGGTGCTCTGGCGTCGGGTGAGATGATTCTTGGCTGTGCCATTGAGCAGGCTGCCCAGTGCCAACTGGAAGACCGGCGCTTGAGTGGGCGCATACCGCTGGTGATGCATGGGGATGCTGCCCATGGCCTGCTGGTCGCAGCCCGTGACGCTGCCGGTCAGACCCACCTGTGTCTGGTCAATACTGATCAGCCCCGGGTGCAGCGCATTGCAGCGCGTCTGCTGGATGGCCGTGGTGCCGCCACAGTCAGTTTTGATAACGCCGAGGTGGAGCTGCTGGCTTCACCAAATAATGGTCTGAGCGTCGAACAGAATCTGCAGTTGTTGCTGGATGAAGCCAGTGTGGCGCTGTGCGCCGAGGCCTGTGGAATGATCGCGGCGCTGGTGCAGACCACCAACGAATATCTCAAGGTTCGCAAGCAGTTCGGCAAGCCACTGGCGGTGAATCAGGCGCTGCAGCACCGCATGGCGGATCTGTACCTGTTGCAGCAGGAAGCCCAGGCGTTGACAGCCGCTGCGCAACAGGCGCTGGGCGGGCCGGAGCAGGAGCGCGCACGGCTGGTCAGTGGTGCCCGGGCCTATATCTGCGATGCGGCCAGGCAGGTAGCCAACGAGGCTGTTCAGCTGCACGGTGGTCTCGGCATCACCGAGGAGCTGGATGTCAGCCACTACTTCCGCCGGGTCATGCTGCTCAACAGCCTGTTCGGTGGCCGCGATCGGCACTTCCTGCGTTTTGTGGAACAGAGTCTGACGGCAGCCTGAGTCTGCTCATGGGGTAAGAATAATGAATAGAAAGATCAGTGGCTGGAAGGTCCAGCTGAGCGAGCAGCGGCTGGAACAGGGCCGTGCCAGCGGAGAGTGGCTGAACAGAACCATTGCCCAGATGGCCGCCGAGATGGTCGCCGAGAACCCGCAGCGCATCACTCATGTATTCGAGGGGCAGGCCTGCAGTGTGGGTGAGCTGCTGCAGGAAGCACAATTGCTGGCCGGTGCACTGCAGCGCCGTGGGCTGGTATCGGGTGACGCCATCAGCTTCCAGCTGCCCAACTGGAAGGAAGCAGCGGTCATTGACCTGGCCGCCAGCCTGCTGGGCCTGGTGATAGTACCTATCGTCTCCATCTACCGTGATGCGGAAGTCAGCTTCATGCTGGAGGATGCCCGGGTCAAGGCAGCCTTTTTTCCACAGGAATACCGGGGCTTCGATTTTGCCGCAATGATGCAGCGACTGCATGGCGATCTGCCCCAGCTGGAGCTGCTCTGCTGCGTGCGGGGGGATCAGGACCAGGCGCTCGATTACGCAGCCCTGATCGCCGAAGACCAGCCCGCAACCGAGCTGCCTGAAGTGGATGCCAATGGCGTCAAGCTGGTGCTCTACACCTCAGGTACCACCGGACGGCCCAAGGCGGTGCTGCACTCGCACAATACCGGTCCGCTGCGCCTGAAGCGCGGCTTCGAACACTGGACTCGGGGGCAGGGCGGGACCCTGCTGATGGCCTCTCCGGTGACCCATGTAACCGGTCTGAGCGGTCTGGAGTTGCCCTTCTATCTGCCCAGCCGCACGGTGTTCATGGATCGCTGGGATGCCCGCGAAGCACTGGATATCATCGACCGCGAGCAGGTCACCGTGAGTCTCGGAGCCACTCCCTTCCTGCACGAGCTGCTGACCCAGGCCGAACAGCATGGGCGTCGTCTGCCATCGCTGCAGGCCTTTGCCTGCGGCGGGGCCGAGGTGCCGCCGGCACTGATCTACCGGGCTGCAGAGGTGTTCGAGCGTTGCCGGGCCTTCCGCGTGTTCGGCTCCAGTGAGGTGCCACTGGTGACCCTCGGCTTTGTCGGTGAGGAGCAGCTGGATCTGGCCGCCACCACGGACGGAGAGGTTCACGACTATCAGGTGAAGGTGGTGGATGACGAGGGACGTGAAGTTGCGCCGGGCGCCGAAGGCGAGCTGATGATCAAGGGCGCAGCCATGTTTCTCGGCTATGCCGATCCGAATCAGAACGCGGAAAGCTTTGATGCACAAGGCTATTTTGCCACCGGTGACCTGGGTCGGCTGACTGCCGATAATGCCATCGTCATTACCGGGCGCAAGAAGGATCTGATCAACCGTGGCGGCGAGAAGATCAGCGCCAAGGAAGTGGAAGATATCCTGCACCAGTTACCCCAGGTGCATGAAGCTGCAGTAGTATCCATGCCGCACATGCGCCTCGGCGAAACCCTGTGTGCCTATGTGATCCTGCGCGAGGGCCAGCCGCTGTCGCTGGCGCAGATGGTGCAACTGGTCGGGGCCACCGGGGTGGCAAGGCAGAAGATCCCGGAAGAGCTGGTGGTGCTGGATGATTTCCCGCGTACCGCTTCCGGCAAGGTGCGCAAGGACCAGTTACGGGCTGACATCCGCACCCGACTCGAGCAGAAGACCGCAGTCGCACGATAACGGACGGAATTATGGATACCAAC
>JAAYHO010000427.1 GCA_012735335.1 Gammaproteobacteria bacterium | reverse complement strand
TCAACTGCGATGACGAAGTGTTTCTCACCGAACGCTTCGGCATCCGCAGCCTGCCCACAGTAGTGCTGTTCAAGGATGGCCAGCCGGTGGACGGCTTTGCCGGTATCCAGCCGGAAAGCGCCATCCGTACCATGCTCGAACCCCATGTGGCGGAGCCCCAGCCAGCCGATGACAGCGGCGAGGATGTGGAAGCCCAGGTAGCAGCGCTGCTGGATGCCGGTGAGCCGGAACAGGCCATCGCCCTGCTGCAACAGACCATGGCCGAGGACAGTCGCGATCCCCTGTTGCTGCTACTGGCCCGGGCGCTGGTGGATAGCCGGCAGTTTGACGATGTCGATACCGTACTCGGCGCGATCGAGGACAAGGAAAACCATAAACAGACCATTGCCGGGCTGCGCGCCGGGCTGGACTTTGCTCGCCAGACCGCCGACCTGCCCGCCCCCGGCCAGCTGGAGCAACGCCTGGCCAGCGACCCGAATGACAGCGAAGCGGCCTACCAGTTGGCCATCCACCAGCTCGCCGGACAACAGCACCAGGCAGCGCTGGAGGGCCTGCTGCAACTGATGCAGCGCGACCGCAGCTATGCCGACAACGCCGCGCAACGTACCCTGTTGCAGACCTTCGAGCTGCTGGGCAATGGTCACCCGCTGAGCATCAGCTACCGGCGCAAGCTATACCAGCTGCTGTATTGAAACAGACCAGAAGAAGCAGACGCCAAGCGCGTCTCTTCTGCCTGCATGGGCAAGGCTTCGTTGATCAGAGCACCCAGCGCTTGAGCTTTGCGGCCTGGTTACTGTCTCCTATCGATTAATTTGGCACCTGCCGTGGCTGCAGGTCAGGTTTCATTCCTCATGACATGAAGACTTCCCCATGCCCCCATACCGCCGTATCCCCTGTATTTCCCAGTTGCGGGCCGCTCTGTTCGGCACCTGCCTGCTGGGCATGATCCTGCCGGCACAGGCCGAGGAGACTGCAGACACTGCCCGCTGGGTCAGCGACAACCTGAGCAGCTATGTGCGCAGCGGCCCGACCGATGGTTACCGCATAGTCGGCACACTGAACTCCGGGCAGAAAGTACAACTGCTGGCCACCCAGGGCGACTACAGCCAGGTGCGCAGCGCCAATGGCAATACCGTGTGGATTCCCAGCAGCGACCTGCAGAACGTGCCCGGCCATGCCGAGCGCCTGCCGCAACTGGAGCAGCAGGTGGCGCAGCTGTCTGCCGAACTGGCCGACATCGACAACACCTGGAAAGCTCGCGTGCAAGGCATGCAGGAGACCCTGGACACCCGCAAGACACTGATCGACGAGCTGCAGGCCACGCGCACAGCGCTGGATGCCGAACTGACCGCCGCCCACTCGCAACTGCGGGAGGCTCAGGCACAACTGGGTGCAGAACAGCAGCAGGTACTGATGCGCTATATGGTCTACGGCGGCGGCATAGCCGGTGTCGGCCTGCTGCTGGGCCTGGTCCTGCCGCCGATGCTGCGTTCAGGGCGCAAACGCAATGATGGATGGGCCTGAACAGGCGTCATTCCATATCAGACAACACGCCGGCGGGCGCGGGACGGCAATGAGCGATAACCCAGGCTTTCGCTTCAAAGGTTCCACTGCGACGAGGAAAGCCTGGGAGCAGCTCAACAACCAGGGCTTCAAAGGCAAGTCGTTGCTACAGCCCTGAATTTCCCCGGCAAAGCCGGGGAATACTTCTGCTCAAATCCGCCTACTCGATGAAATCAATGCAAGACGTCGCTTGAACGGCGCATGCCCAGGCTCTTGAAGAGCATGCGAATGGCTGGCTCCAGGCATCTCGCATTTTCCGTCTTCCGCCGCCCTCCGACTCGCCTTTTGCACTCCTGCAAGACACCCATGAAATAGAGCAAACATGCGCTCTAGAGGCACTCGTGCGCCTGCCGGAAAATATGACTGACAATATTGCAATTAAAGATTTGACCACTTGGGAAAATTAGGTCTATTCTGTTTTTACCGTTTGGTAAAACGGACATGATTAAGACTCCACAAAAAAAATAACGGAGGCAATGGTCATTATGTTGACCCGTCCACAGGCACTCGCGCTTGAAAAGGCGTCTGACAGCGAAATCATAGAGCTGGCTCGCCAAGCTGCTGGCATTCGAGATACGCACTGGGGTAAGGCTCTGAGCTACTCACGAGCTGTTTTCGTTCCCCTTACCAACATGTGCCGTGATGACTGCGGTTATTGCACCTTCGTTCAAAAACCGGGCTCCCCCAATGCACGGCTGATGACGCCTGCAGACGTCATGCAGGTTGTTCGCGACGGCGAGCGCATGGGCTGTAAGGAAGTACTTTTCAGTCTTGGAGAAAAGCCCGAGTTACGCTATCCGGAGGCCCGCGCGGCGCTGGCCGGCCAGGGACATAGCAGCATGATCAGCTACCTGGCAGAAGTTTGCGCCATGGTGCTGAATGAAAGCAGCATGCTGCCCCATGTGAATGCTGGCACTCTTTCGGAAGCCGATATCAGGCTGCTCAAGCCCCACTGCGTGAGCATGGGAATGATGCTGGAAAATGTCAGTCGCCGTTTGATTGCCAAGGGCGGAGCCCATTACGCCTGTCCCGACAAAGTCCCCGTGCAGCGTATCCGTACCCTGGATCGGGCTGGTCGCCTCGGTGTTCCCTTCACCACCGGCATCCTGATCGGGATCGGCGAGACCTGGGCCGAACGCGTGGATAGCCTTCTAACCATCAACAACCTGCATCTTGAGCATGGGCACATCCAAGAAGTCATAGTGCAGAACTTCCGGGCCAAACCCGGGACTGCCATGGCTAACCATCCGGAGCCAAGCCTGAACGACATGGTTCGCACGCTGGTGCTGGCCCGGCTACTGCTGGACCCATCCATCAGTTTGCAAGCGCCGCCGAACCTGGAAACCCGGTTTGCCTCTTACATCGCTGCCGGAATCAACGACTGGGGCGGTGTTTCGCCGCTGACTATCGATCACATCAATCCCGAACGTGCCTGGCCACAAATAGAGGCGCTTCGCCAGGCTACCGCTGCCTGCGGCTACGGACTTGAAGAGCGCCTCGCGGTATATCCCAGCTACCTTGAACGCCCCGATCATTTCTTTGCTGGTGAGATTGCTCCCCGGCTATCCACTCTCGCTCGCGCTGACGGCTTGGCGTTACAGCAGTGCCTGTCATGAGGAGTTCCGTAATGAATGCACAAGTGCCAGGAAGTATCGCCTTACCTACCTCGGTAAAAGAACTCTACCAGCCCGGAGTAAGTACAACAGTACGGCGCATTCTGGAAAACGTATTAGCGGGCCAGGAACTTAATGAAGCGGACGCCATCCTTTTATTCAGCACCGAGGGTGCCGAGCTGGATGCATTAACTGCCTGCGCTGATCATTTGAGGTACGCCAGTGTCGGCGACGCGGTGACCTTCGTAATCAACCGCAATATAAATTACACCAATGTCTGCTACATGGGTTGCCGCTTCTGCAGTTTTGCCAAGCGTAAAGATGACCCTGACGCCGAATTCTTCGACCTGGAAGAGATCGTTTCCCGAGCCGAAGAGGCATGGGCACGCGGTGCAACCGAAGTCTGTATCCAAGGCGGCTTGCACCCAGGCATTCCCGGGCACTTCTATCGAGACATACTCAAGGCGATCAAGGCCAAGCTGCCGGATATGCATATCCATGCATTTTCACCTTTCGAAATCTGGTTTGGCGCACGCAAGAGCAAAATGTCCTATGCCGAATTTATCCAGGACCTGATTGATCACGGCTTGGGCTCCATGCCCGGTACAGCGGCGGAAATTCTCGACACGACCATCCGCAAACAGCTGACCCGCGACAAACTGACCACCGAAGAATGGGTGGAGATCGTCAAGACGGCTCACAGGCTGGGCCTGCCAACCACCTCCACCATCATGTACGGCCATATTGACGGGCCAGAACATTGGGCTGCTCATCTGGCGTTGCTGCGTGACATTCAGAAAGAGACCGGCGGCTTCACCGAGTTCGTCCCCCTGGGGTTCATCCATCATAAAACCCCGTTGTATCTGGAACAGGACGGCGTCAGGCCGGGCCCCACCCGGCTGGAGCATATTCGCATGCATGCTGTCGCCCGCCTCATGCTCAACGGCTGGATCGACAACATTCAGGCGTCCTGGGTGAAACTGGGACCAGAACTGGCTCAGCAAATGCTTTCCGCCGGAGTGAATGATCTGGGTGGCACGCTGATGAACGAGAGTATCTCCCGGGCGGCAGGGGCTGAGCACGGTCAGGAAATGCACCCGGACAGTTTCATTCAGATCATGCGCAACATGGGCCGTCAGCCGGTCCGGCGCAATACGCTGTACCGTCACGTTACCGTTTATGACAGTCCCGACATCGTGCCTGTCGTGCAACTACCCCAGGTTGCCGGGGGGCTACGATGAACAGACACCAACCACGCATCACCCTGCTCGCCGGCGGGGTTGGCGGGGCCAAGCTCGCGGCTGGCCTGGCAGCCATCTGCGAGCCCGGCCAGCTCAGCATTATCGGCAATGTCGCGGATGATCAGGAGTTCCATGGCCTATGGGTATCCCCGGATATCGATACCCTGACTTATACCCTGGCTGGCCGGATCGACAGTGACAAAGGCTGGGGGCTGGCGAATGAAAGCAACCGCGTACTCGACGGCCTGAAACGCCTGGGCTGCGACAGCTGGATGTACCTGGGCGACCAGGACCTGGCTACCCACATCATGCGTAGCCATTTGCGCCAGCAGGGTGTTCGACCCAGCGTTATCACCCAGCGGATTGCCGAGTCCTTCCGCGTACAGAGCAATATCGTTCTGCCCACCGATGACCGCTTGCAAACCCGGGTCAGGACCCCTCAGGGCTGGCTGTCATTCCAGGAATATTTTGTCCGCGAGCAATGTCAGCCCGAGATTCTGGAGATCCAGCTGGATGGCCTTGAACACGCCACGGTAACGCCGGAAGCCCTTGCTGCCATCCGCGAGGCGGACCTGTTGGTCATCGCGCCAAGCAATCCGATTGTCAGTATCGGACCGATCCTGGCGGTGCCCGGCCTGGGGCAGGCCTTTGCCCTGTCCAACGCCGTCAAGATCGCCGTCTCCCCGTTGATTGGTGGCGCCACCGTGAAAGGTCCGGCCGACCGCATGCTGAGCGCCTGTGGTTACAGCTGCGACAACGTCGGGATCGCTGATTGCTATACCGACCTGATTGACGGACTGATCATCGATCATCAGGACCAGTCCGAGACCAGCGACCTTGAACAACGCGGTCTCAACGTCATGGTCACCCATACCTTGATGCAGCATACCGCCGACAAGGCACGCCTGGCCCGGGAGCTGCTGCAGTTCGCGCAAGAGCTGGTTACCGTGGAGAAGCTGGCATGCTGATGAAAACCCTGGTGGTGATTCCGGTGCGGGACTTCGCTGACGCCAAGTCCCGGCTGGAGCCCTTGCTCGAACCCAGCCGGCGTGAAGGGCTGGCCCGCTGGTTATGTGAGCGAACCCTGATGTTCTTCCGTGACCGGATGCCCGAGCAGGATGTACTGGTCGTCACGGCGTGCGAAACCATTGCCCAGCTGGCCAGCAGCTATGGCGCTGCGGTATTGCGTGAACCCTATGCCAGCGGCATGTCAGCCGCTGCGCAACTGGCCGCCGAGTGGAGTTGTGCGCACGGCTATGATTCACAATTGTTGATCCCCGCCGATATAGCCCAGCTGGATGAGGTCGAGCTACGCACCCTGATCAATCACCCGCGGCCAGTCCCCTCGGTATTGATCAGCCCGGCACATGATCGTGGCACCAATGCTCTACTGACTACGCCACCGAACGTCCTGCCGTTTCATTTCGGTCCTTATTCCAGTGACCAGCACCGCAATGCCGCGCAGCAAAGAGGAATCACCTGCAGCCTGGTACATCTGCCCAAGCTGCGTTTTGATATCGACACCCCGGATGATCTTGCCCATCTGGCCAGTCAATCCAACGAGCCGGCTCATCAATCCGAAGCTGCATGCGGTGACCTGCCATCACCAGCGCCGCAGCCAGGCGCAGCGAGCGCCCCTGCGCCGAGTCGACCGCAGGGGCTGAGCATGCTTGCCCTGGCGGGTATCGGGGATATCCGGCCTGGCGACGATCTGGCCGATATCCTGGTCAAGGCGATTCAAGGTAATGATGTTCAGTTGAAGGATGGCGACATCCTGGTCATTGCCCACAAGGTCGTTTCCAAGGCAGAGGGCCAGGTGGTTTCGCTGGAAACCATAAAACCAGGTGAAGAGGCCCGGCAACTAGCGACCCAGTTGAACAAGGACCCACGCAAGGTCGAAGTCATTCTGCGTGAATCCCGCCGGGTGGTGCGGTCTTTCAAACATCCACAACAGGCCGAGGGCGTGTTGATCGCTGAACACCGGCTGGGCTTTATCTGCGCCAACGCGGCGGTGGATGAGTCCAACGTGGGCGAGGAAAACACCGTCATCCTGCTGCCCAGGGACCCCGA
This sequence comes from Gammaproteobacteria bacterium, assembly GCA_012735335.1. GTDB lineage: Bacteria > Pseudomonadota > Gammaproteobacteria > Pseudomonadales > Pseudomonadaceae > Halopseudomonas. The sequence continues at coordinate 2,885 of JAAYHO010000427.1, read as the reverse complement.
CAACAGTGCCAGAAGACTCTGCGCTGCCCTCGAAGAAACCTTTGCCGTACGTCTTGGCGTAGTGATCACCGATACCTTCGGCCGCCCCTGGCGGATGGGATTGGTCAATGTCGCCATAGGCCTGGCCAATGTGCCCGCCCAGGTCAGCCTGGTCGGTGACCAGGATGCCTTTGGCCGGGAACTGGCCGTCACCATCCCAGCCCTGGCCGATGAAATAGCTGCCGCTTCCGGCTTGCTGATGAGCAAGAACGGCAAAACACCCGCGATTCTTTTCCAGGGCGTGGACTGGGAGCCCGCCCACAGCTCGGCAACTGACCTGATAAGACCACAAAAAGAGGACCTTTTCCGATGACTATTGCAATTCTAGGTGGTACCGGCCCGCAGGGCCGGGGACTGGCTTTACGCTGGGCACGTGCCGGTGTGCCGGTGGCGATCGGCTCCCGCGATGCCGAACGGGCCAACACCACAGCCCGGGAACTCCAGGCCTTGCTGCCTGCCTCGGCTGCCGCTATTCGGGGCATGGATATCCGCGACGCCGTCGGCGCAGCCGATGAGATAGTGGTACTGGCCGTACCCTATGCCGCCCATGACGCCACCCTCGAATCGATTGGCGAACTGCTGCAGAACAAGATTCTGGTCGATATCGTGGTCCCGCTGGCGGAGGGTAATCCCCGTGCCGTGGCCATGCCAGCTGCCGGCTCGGCTACCGAGGCTGCCCAGCAGTTGCTGGGTGAGGCGATTCCCGTTGTTGGCGCGCTGCATAACGTATCCGCGGCCACCCTGAACAATCTGGACCACGCCATCAACTGCGATGTACTGGTCTGCGGCGACACCCTGGCCGCCAAGGACAAGGTCATTGAGTTGATCAACAAAATGGACATCGCCGCCTACGATTGCGGCCCGGCCAGCAGTGCCCGCTGTATCGAGGCCATTACGCCGATTCTGATACGCCTGAATATTTCCAAGAAAGTCCCTTTCACCCACGCAGGAATCCGCATCTGGGCGCCCAGCGCCTGAGCAATTGAGAAGTACCTACCGACACAGGAGAATAACAATGGAATTCGGTATCTGCTTTAAAGGTTTTGTCAGCCCCGAACGGGCCCGCAGCTTGGTCAAACAGGCCGAAGCAGCCGGCTTCGCTTATTGCTGGTTCTATGACTCGCATATTCTATGGCGCGAGTGTTATCCCGCGATTGCCATGTGCATGGAACACACCACCAAGATGCGCTTTGCGCCCTGCGTCACCAACCCCAATGCCCGCGACTGGTCTCTGGCCGCCAGCCTGTTTGGCAGTCTCGCCAAGCAAAGCGGCGGTCGCTTCGATATCGGCCTTGGCCGTGGTGACAGCTCGGTACGAGTGATGGGCAAGAAACCCGCTTCGCTGGCGCGGGTAGCCGAATTCACCACCAAGGTAAAAGCCATGATCCGTGGCGAAGAAGTGACCTACGGTGAATGCGCCGAGCCCGTCAAATTCCCCTGGTCCGATGGCTACGAGTTGCCGGTTCATATCGGTGCTTATGGCCCCATGGCGCTGAAAACCGCAGGGGAAGTGGGCGATGGCGTCATTCTGCAGATCGGCGAGCCGAGCATCGTCAAATGGCTGGCCGAGCAGAGCATCACTGCCGGCAAGGAAGCAGGCCGCAATATGGACAATTACAAGGTGATCGTCGCCGCTCCCGCCTATTTTGGCAGCCGGGATCAGTGCATCGAAGCCACCAAGTGGTTCCCGGCCATGGTCGGCAACCACGTCGCCGATATCGTTGAGAAATACGGCAGTGACAGCGGCACCGTGCCTTCCAGCCTGACCGACTATATCGAGAAGCGTAAGGGCTACGATTATTCCAAGCATGGTCAGAGCGATAACCCCTACCTGGACTTCATTACCCCGGACATCGTTGAAAGCTTCTGCGTGCTGGGGGAAGCCGAGCAGCATGTCAGCAAGCTCAACGAGCTCAAGGCGGCTGGCGCCACCCAGTTCAATATCTACCTCGATAATGGCGATGAGGAAAACATCATTGCCCAGTATGGCGAGCACATCATTCCCCGATTCCAGGCCTGAGCTGGCACCGGTGGCGTCTACGCCACCGGTCTGCAAGAACAACAATGACCGAATGAGGCAAAGACAATGCAGAAAACCATGATCAACCAGCAACGGCTGTGGCAAAGCCTGATGGACATGGGCGAGATTGGCGGAACGGAAAAAGGCGGCGTGTGTCGACTGGCCTTGACCGATCTGGACAAGCAGGCACGTGATCTATTTGTTCAATGGTGCAAAGACGCAGGCTGCACCATTCGCATCGACAAGATGGGCAATATTTTCGCTCACCGCGCCGGGCTGGATGACTCCCTGCCACCCGTGGTGATGGGCAGCCATCTGGATACCCAGCCTACCGGCGGCAAGTTCGACGGTATCTACGGCGTGCTGGCCGGCCTGGAAGTGATTCGTACCCTGAATGACAAGGGCATGGACACCCGCGCACCCATTGAAGCCTCGGTGTGGACCAATGAGGAAGGCTCGCGCTTCCCTCCCGCCATGGTGGCATCCGGCGTGTTTGCCGGCGTGTTTGAGCTGGATTACGGCCTGAGCCGCGCTGATCTGGATGGCAAGACCATGGGTGAGGAGCTGGCACGCATCGGCTATAACGGCCCGGATGATGTCGGAGGCCGTCCATTCAAGGCGTTTTTTGAAGCGCATATCGAGCAGGGCCCCATCCTCGAGGATGAGAAGAAACAGATTGGCGTGGTCACCGATGCGCAAGGCCAGCGCTGGTATGAAATCACCCTGACCGGACAGGAATCCCATGCCGGCCCCACCCCGATGAGCCGTCGTCGTGATGCCTTGGTCGGTGCCGCCCGCCTGATCGACCAGGTCAACAGGATCGGCC
>JAAYHO010000426.1 GCA_012735335.1 Gammaproteobacteria bacterium | reverse complement strand
CGGGCGCGCGATTGATTACGTGCACCACGCCCGCACTGCTGTTCTTGCCGTACAGGGTGCCCTGCGGTCCACGCAGTACCTCGATGCGCTCGACATCACCCAGATCCGCCTGAAACAGACCCTGACGCCCCAGATAGACGCCGTCCGCGTACAGGCCGACACTGCTTTCCATGCCATTATTGAAGGAGGACGAGCCCAGACCGCGCATGCTGAAGCTGCTCAGTCGTGTGGTGCTGGCATTCATCTGCAGCACAGCGGAGCGACGACTGAGCATCTCGCCATCGACATAGCCTGCTCCGCGTAGATCCTCAGCGAGGAACACGTCCCTGTCCGCCATCTGCGGCCAATGCATTCCGCTGTTCAGCCTCAGGGCATGACTGTCCGGCAAGCGGAAAGCCTCATTCGCCGCCAGCGGGCCAGCGCCCAGCGCCAGCGACACGGCGAAAAGGATGGTGTTACTCCTGCGCATCAACCGACTCGCCCTGCGCCTGATTACGAAACGCGCTGGGGGTCATGCCGGTGCGTTCACGGAACGCCGTGGCGAAGTTTGCCGCGCTGCGAAAGCCCACCAGGTGGGCAATATCCTGAATACTCAGATGGCTCTCGATGAGCAACTGCTGGCTTTTGCGCAGGCGTTCTTCCCGAATGAACGCAAACACTGTCATGCCCAGATGCTGGCGAAAAATGGTGGAGAGCTTCTTGTCATGGGTACCGACCAGCCGGGCAATTTCAGGGAGCGCCGGTGGCTCATCCAGCTGCTGTGCAATCAAGCGCATGGCGGCATGCAGAATGATCAGGTCCGGACTCTGCTCAGCGGGCAATGCTTCAGGCTGGTTTGACTCCGGCATATCCCGACGCGCCAGCTGCACATGAACGCGGATGCGCGCCAGTACCTCTTCGGGGGCAAAGGGCTTGATGACATAATCGACACCACCGAGCGTCAACCCCTGCAGTCGATCTTCGACAGCCGAAGCCGAGGTCAGGAATATGATGGGCACCTGTCTGGTGACCGGTGCTTCCTGAAGCAGTCGGCACACGGCAAAGCCGTCCATCTGGGACAGCATATGCACGTCCAGCAGAATCAGATCCGGACGCAACACCTGCGCACGCGGCACGGCCTGGCGCGGGTCGGTAATCAGCGACAGCCGCATGCCCGCCGACTGAATCAGGCTCGATAAGGGCTTGAGCGCTTCCGGGTGGTCGTCAATGATCAGTACATGAATGTCCCGGGCGGTTGAATGGCTCATCGGCAAAACTCGTCCTTTTTAAATGCGTACTCCTACCCTTCTGTGACTCTCCCGGTAATTGCGAAGAGTCCGACGCTTTGCTCAAGGTAAAACCAATCAGGCGTACCAGTCTATCAGACTGCGCCGGCTTGAGCACCGAGGCATCAAACGCTAGATGCCGATACTCTTCGGGCGGACGCGGCGGCGAAGCAGAGTGCAGAACCACCGGCAGCTCGGGCCAGCGTTCTCGTATGCGTGAGAGCAAAACCCAGCCGGTAGCCTGCGGCATATATTGATCACAGAGCACCAGGTCAGCCTGCTCTTCAGCCAGCCACCGCCAGGCTTCCTCGACGCCGCCACAGGTATGCACGTCGTAACCGTAGCCGGATAACAGCTCGTAGAGCATGCCGCGACTGATGTCAGCGTCATCTACCACCAGAATCCGTTTACCTTCACCATCGAAGTTGATCAGATGGCTTTCCTCCAGGACCGTGTCCAACTCATGCTCCGCCGCCAGCTCCAGCTTCAAGATGAAGCTGAACAGGCTGCCCCCCAGCGGTGAGCGGGCGATATGCATGCGGCTGTCCATCTGCTCCAGCATCTGCTTGACGATATACAGCCCCAGCCCGGTGCCTTCATGTTCAGAGGCGTTGCTGGCTCGCTGAAAGGGCTGGGCAAGCCGCGCCATTTCGCCGGGAGGAATGCCGATACCACTGTCCTCGATGGTGAACTCCAGGTGTGCATGGCCTTCCTCGACCTTGTCAGTCCGGCTGATGCGCAACTCGATAGTGCCGTTACGGGTGAACTTGGCGGCATTGGCTAACAGGTTGACCAGCAATTGACGGAGCCGGCGAAAGTCGGCATTCACCAACAGGGGCAGGTCGTCCGCTAACAGGCAGCGGAAGCGATTATGGTTTTGCTGGGCAAGAAAATGACCCATTTCCTCTACTTCGCGCAGGAAGCCGAACAGATAGCCCGGTGCAATCAGCAACTCCATGTGGTGCAGCTCGTTGCGAGAAAATGCCAGTAGCTCGTCAATCAGTTCAATTTGCAACCGGGCGTTCTGCTCGATGTGATGCGCCTGCTGATGGCGTTCGCCATCAACACTCAACTGTCGCGCCGCGTTGAGGATGCCCTGAATGGGTGTGCGCAAATCATGACTGATACGCGCCAGCAGATGATTCTGCGCTGAAATCGCATTGCGCAACTGGCTGGTGCGTACAGCCACGGTGTGCTCCAGGCGCTCCGTCTCGGTTTGCTTCAATTGATCAATATCCAGTAGCGCACGCTTTTCGCGGGTACGACCCTTCTGCACTTCACTGACCAGGGTATATACCAGCAAGAAAGCACCCGGCAGAGTGGATATCGAGTACCAGCTGTATTCGTAGGGTGAGAGTTCCCACCACTTCAGAATGAATCCGCCCTGTAACAGCGCCTGAAAGGCGATCAGCGAGGGTAATAAATAGCAGAACCAGTTATAGGGTAGCCTGTGACGGTAGCCAAGCCATGCCGTGGCCAGTATGAGCAAGGCAAACACCAGGCTCATCGCCCAGCTCACTGTATTGCTCAGCACCACGCCCAGTAGGATTTGCGCCAGCCCGCATAGCAACAACAGACTTTGCCACCCGGTAAGCAGATGCCCATACCGGCGCGGCAAGCGGCGCACCTGTAATAACAAACGCAGATAACCGAGCACCGCCACTTCCACTGCGGCACGCGTCAGGATCGCCAGATTCTTGTCCATCACCGGCGCATTGGGCCAAAGATGGACGAAGCCATATCCGGTCTGCAGCGCGACATAGACCATGTATAAAAGGACCGCAGTGGCGTGGGCAAACAACACAGGCAGACGGTAAATGAAGCCCACCGCCAGGCTCAGTACTACCAGCAATCCAACAATGCCGAAGACCACGCCATCAGCGGTACTTTCAGCCATCCGCTCGCGTAGCAGGCCGTCATGCGACATCAGCATCGGCTGCATGGCCACCGGCGGCCAGTTGCCCATGCGCAGGATGAAGGTACGCGACTGGCCGCGCGGCAGGTGCAGCTCGAATGCCGGCAGCCGCAGCGGCGAATCCCACTGCGCCAATGGCCAATCCGCGCCGGCCTGGCGCTGTTGCCAATGCCCTCGGCGCTGCTCGAATAACCGCATATCCCGTGCCCGGGGGGCCGCCGGGAACAACCACATGCGACAGTCCTCACTGGCTGCGTTGATCACCTCGAAGCGCAACCATAATGCCGTGCTGGCTAAACCCGGTCGCAGGTGGTGCAGATCCAGCGCACCCGATTCAGTCGACGCCACATCCAAAAAGTCATCCAGCGTATAGTCGCCACGGACATCCTCATGAACCTGCAGCCAGGGCTGCAGGATGATGCGCTCGGTATGGCACGACTCCAGCTGCAGCGTTTGCGCTTGAGCCAGAGCGGGCAACCACAGAACAAGAATCCATAATAAGACGAAGGGCGATGGCATAAAGACTCTCATCAGGTCGTCCCAAGGCCAAGGCGGGCGGAGTGTCCGTCATTATTAGCAAACAGGCTGGCAGGACGCTGCTATTGGCACTGATGATACCGCAATATCAAAACCCATCAGCTATTCACTTAGTGAAGGTCTTCGTAACCACGCCCGCTGGGCTGATTGCTCAACCCAACTGGCGCGCCGGAAACAACTTCTGCAATAAGCTAACGAGATGTATAGCGGTCCCCAATTGTAGTGGTCAAAAGAAGCTCGAACCAGAATCTAACATAGGCTACCGTCGATCTAATTATACATTTAGTTAGCTGAAAATATCTTCAGCAGTCAACGATACTCCTCTGATACGCTGGTTTCATCAGACAGGAAAGGGAACGGCGCACAGCCTACGGGATCGCAACATGATCGACTACAGCCAAAAAAGCTTCCTGATAGTGGATGACTTCACCGACTTCCGCTCGGCCCTCACCGGCATGCTGCGGCGCATGGGCATACAGAATATCGATGCCGTTGGCAGTGGCGAGGAAGCCCTGACGCTGTGCCGCCGCAACCAGTACGATGTGATTCTGCATGATTTCAACCTGGGCAAGGGCAAGAACGGCCAGCAGGTGCTGGAGCAGTTGCAGCATGAACGCCTGCTCAGTGCACAGTGCGTGTTCGTCATGGTCTCGGCCGAAAGCAGCCAGGCCATGGTGCTGGGCGCATTGGAGTGCGAACCGGACAGCTACCTGACCAAGCCCTTCAACCAGGCCAGCCTGCAACAACGACTGGACCGGCTGATTACCATGAAGACCGCGCTGCGTCCGATACTCGAGGCCGAGCGTGACGGCAACCATGCCGGCATGCTGACCGCCTGCAAAGAGGTCATGACCGCGCACCCGCGGTACCGGCCGCAATGTCAGCGCCACCTCAATACCGCGCTGGCCGGGCTGGGCAAGCATGCGGAGCAGGAACAACTGCTGCGCCGCCTGATCAGCGAGCGACCGGTGCCCTGGGCGATGGTCGCCCTGGCCGACCTGTACCGCGAAACGCAACGCCTGGACGAGGCCCGCACCGCCTACGAGGAGGGCATCCAGCAGTTCCCCATGATCCCCGCGCTGTACGACGGGCTGGCCGCCACTCTGCTGGCGCTGGATGAGCCGCAACAGGCGCAGCAGCAACTGCACCAGGGCCTGCGCCTGTCACCCAACTCCCTGCGCCGCCAAGAAAGCATGGGGGCACTGGCGCAACGCAACGAGGACCCCGAGCAAGCTGCCCGGGCCTACCGCCATGCGGTTGAGCTCGGCCGCCACTCGCTGTTTCGCAACCCGGAAAACCACCTGAACCTGGTTTCCAGCCTGCATGCCCAGAGTGACGAGACCCTCCTGAGTCCTCGCCAGCTGCTGGAGATTCGGCAAACGCTGGCCGAGCTGGACCGGGGCTGGCGGGATGATCCGGCGCTGGCGGTCCGCTCGCGTCTGGCCCAGGCGCAGACCGCCGAAAAGGCCGGGCAGCCGGGGGAGGCCCGGCGGCTGACCGAGCAGGCATTGGAGCAGCTAAACGAGATGCCCGGCTTCTTCAGTGCCAGCGCAGCCATGCAGGTGGCGTCGCAGCTGGGCGATCTCGGTCAGGACCAACAGGCCTCGGCGGTGCTGGGCACCTGTGCCGAGATGTACGGTGATGACCCACAGGTCAGGGCCGAACTGGCTGCCCATACCGATGATCCGGATATTCTGGTCGCGGGCTCCGAGGCGCTGGAATGGAACCGTCTGGGCATTCTCGCGTACCAGCAAAAGGATTATCCGCAGGCGCTGGAGCTGTTCCGCAAGGCGACAACGGCCCAGCCGCGCAATATCAGCTTTGCCTTGAACACCGCCCAGTCCCTGCTCCGCCTGCTGGGCACTCAACCTGCGGAGGCGCTGCAGGAAGAATGCCGTGACTGCCTGCAACGGGCCAGCCAGATGCCAGCGGGCGACCACCGGCGCGAGCGTTATATCAAGCTTTGTGAACGACTGGAGACACCATGAAGGACAACGATGACGCGCGGCTGGAGTTCCCCAGGGTACTTGCCTCGACCGTCCGTGACATGAAGAATTCCCTCGGCCTGCTCATGCACAACTGGCATCAGTGGGTAGGGCAGTTACCGCCGGAGCTGGCCGAGTCCGGCGAGCGCGGGGTGATCGAATATGAAGCCCTGCGGCTGAATGGCATGCTCATGCAGACCTTTGGTCTGTATCAGCTGCTGACCGATCAGCTGCCACTGCACCCGGACTGGACCGACATCGACGAGCTGCTACAGGAACAGCTGGCCCGCCACCACGAAATACTGGAGGCACGCAACATAAGCAGCAGCTGTGCAATAGAGGACGTCGAGCTCTTCGTGCTGGACGCCGAACAGGTCGGCTCGGTCATCGGCAACGTGCTGAACAATTCCATCCGCTATACCCACAGCGCCATCCAGCTGAGCGCCAGTCAGCAGGACGGCATGCTGGTCATCGCTGTCAGCGATGATGGTCCCGGTTATCCCGAGCAGATGCTCGGCCGCTACGCCAGCGGCACACGGGATGTGGATACCAGCATCGGCAGTACCGGGCTGGGACTGTATTTCAATCAGTGCATCGCCAGCCTGCATCAGCGCGGTGATCGACAGGGCTTTATCGAGCTGCGCAACGGCGGTGCGCTCGGCGGCGGAGAGTTCCTGCTGCATCTACCCTGAGCGCTGTTCAGCGACGGTGCTTATGACTCATCAACACCATGGGTTCTGACGGTTTCCCCAGGGCCCATGCCGTGCTTGACTGGTTGCCATGAATAATTACAACGACCCTGCCCGGAGTCCCACGCATGTTTGACCGACATTACGCCGTCTGGCCCGACCTGGTGCCACAGTTTCTCGGCCTGCCCGCCACCAGCCTGTATTCCAACCTGAGCGTGTCTGCCCTGCGCTACCCGGACCACCCGGCGATCATCTACTACGGCACCACGCTGAGCTACGCCGAGCTGGAGCGCGAAGCCGAGGCGCTGGCCGGCTATCTGCAGCGGGCCGGTGTCCGCGCCGGTGACCGGGTGCTGCTGTATATGCAGAACAGCCCGCAGTTCGTCATCGGCTTCTACGCCATTCTGCGCGCCAATGCCGTGGTGGTGCCGGTCAACCCGATGAACCGCAAAGCCGAACTGGAATACCTGATCGCCGACACCGAGGCCCGGGTGGCGCTGTGCGGGCGCGAGCTGCTGGATAACATCAGCGAACTGGTCGGCAGTACCGGTCTGGAGGAAGTGATCGTCAGTGCCTATGGCGAATATGTCCGCCAGCCGACTGATCTGAATCTGCCGGAGGTGGTCAGCCTGGCCAGCGACCTGCCGGACCTGCCCGGTCTGAGCAGCTGGCAGCAGGCGCTGGCCGCCGCCTATGCCCCCGGCCCACTGACCGCCGGCCCGAATGACCTGTGCGTGATCCCCTACAGCTCAGGCACCACCGGCAATCCCAAGGGCTGCACCCATACCCACCACAGCGCCATGGCCACCATCGTCTACCCGTCGGTATGGGGCAACAGCCAGCACAACGGCGTGCAACTGGTCTCGGTACCCATGTTCCACGTCACCGGCATGCAGGTGTGCATGAACGCCGCCATCTATCTGGGTGCCACCCAGGTGATCATGACCCGCTGGGACAGACGCACTGCCGCCCAGCTGATCGAACGCCACGGCATCACCGCCTGGCGCAATATCCCCACCATGGTGGTCGACCTGCTGTCGGACCCGGACATCGAGCAATATGACCTCAGCAGCCTCAAGGCCATAGGCGGCGGTGGCGCGGCCATGCCTGCGGCGATTGCCGCCAAGCTGGAGAGCAAGCTGAACCTGAAATACTCCGAGGGCTACGGCCTGTCGGAAACCCTCAGCGCCACCCATATGAACCCACCCGCTGCACCCAAGGCGCAGTGCCTGGGCATACCCATCATCGGAGTGGATTCACGGGTGGTGGACGTCGACACCCTGCGCGAGCTGGGTGTTGGTGAGGTAGGCGAGATAGTGCTCAATGGCGAGCAGGTATTCCAGGGTTACTGGCGCCGCCCCGAGGCCACCAACGAGGCCTTCTTCGAGCTGGACGGCAAACGCTTCTTCCGCACCGGGGATCTGGGTTACTACGATGAGGAGGGGTATTTCTTCCTGGTCGACCGGGTCAAACGCATGATCAACGCCTCCGGCTACAAGGTCTGGCCAGCGGAAGTGGAATCGCTGCTGTACGGTCACCCGGCGGTGCAGGAGGTATGCATCATCTCGGTGCCGGACGAGCGCCGCGGGGAAACGGTCAAAGCGGTGGTGGTACTGGCCGCCGGGCAGGAGCAGACCAGCGCCGAGGATATCCTCAGCTGGTGCCAGGCCAACATGTCCGCCTACAAGTGTCCGAAACTGGTGGAGTTCGTCGACAGCCTGCCCAAATCACCGGCGGGCAAGATCATGTGGCGGGCGCTGCAGGAGCAGGAGTGGGCGAACAGCTGATGGCGTCCCGAGCCTTTTAACCTCTGGGAACGTCGAGCACCAGCTCGATGAGAGGCCTCGCCGCCAGCCCCGTGGACGAGCTGGTGCTCGTCCCTCCCAGGGAGCGATTGGCGGCAACCCCAAGTGGCCGGGATGGAACCCGGCCCTCCTACTTCAATCGGCAATATGCACCAGCTGCTTGCCGAAGTTCCTGCCCTTGAGCATGCCCTTGAACGCTTCGATCGCGTTGTCCAGCCCTTCGGCCACGGTTTCGCGGTACTTGATGTTGCCGCTGGCCACCTGCTCGGCCAGCAGCGTGGTGATTTCCTGATGTTTGTCCTGCCACTCGGTCACCAGGAAGAAACGGTGCTCCGGCTTGTTCTCGCCCATCGCACCGAACACATGGAAAGGCGTTTCCACCTTGCTGGCATCTTCGGCGTTGTAGGCTGAGACATAACCGCAGATCGGCACCCGCGAGCCCTTGTTCAGCAGCCCAGCCACTGCCCGGGTCACCTCGCCGCCGACGTTCTCGAAGTACACATCGATACCCTGCGGGCAGGCCGCGGCCAGATCCGCCTGCAGATTGCCCACCTTGTAATCGACGCAGGCATCAAAGCCCAGCTCCTCGACCACGAAGCGGCACTTCTCCTCGCCACCGGCAACGCCCACCACCCGACAACCCAGCTGTTTGGCGGTCTGACCGACCACGGTACCGACCGGGCCGGAGGCAGCGGATACCACCACGGTTTCGCCGGCCTTGGGCTTCCCGACATAGGTCAGACCACAGTAACCGGTACGCCCGGGCATGCCGGCCACACCGAGGTAGGCCTGCAGCGGAATGCCGCGCGGCTCGATCTTGTACACCATGGGCGCGTCGCCGGGGATGATGCAGTACTCCTGCCAGCCGGAGTAACAGGTAACCAGGTCGCCTTCGCTGTAGTTCGGCGACTTCGATTCGATCACTCGACCGACACTCTCGCCGACAATCACCTCGCCGATGCCGATCGGGTCCATATAGCCCTTGGAGTCGTTCATGCGCGGGCGCATGTAGGGGTCCAGCGACAGCCACAGGGTCTTGATCAACACTTCACCATCGCGCAGTTCGCGCACCGGTGCTTCGACCAGTTGCAGATCACCGTCACGGATCTCGCCCTGGGGACGTTGCTGAAGAATTATCTTTCGGTTGGTATAGGCAGACATGCTCATGGCCTCCGGGCTGTGAAATGGGTAGCGCTGCCTTCGAGCATAAACCACAGCACAGGTGACGCCTGCCTTTATTCATGACGATGATCAACTGCCAGCAACCACTGCACCGTCCTTCTGCGCGCAGCCCGGCAATCCAATGTGAACCGGTTACTCCGAGCCGGTGGATTGCCACGTCGCTACGCTCCTCGCAATGACGGGAGTTGCAAGCGGCAGGGGCATGAAGCACCACCACGCACTGCCAGCCAACCACCCCCAACGTCATTGCGAGCGCAGCGCGGCAATCCAGTGCGGGCCGATTACTGCTCTGCTCTCTCCTGCAGATACTGGTCCTTCAGCCGCACATAGTTGGCTGCGGTGTAGGGAAAGAACGTCCGCTCCTTGTCGCTCAGCGGCCTGACTTCCCTGGCCGGGCTGCCCATGTACAGGTAACCGCTGCGCAGGGTCTTGTTGGCCGGCACCAGACTGCCGGCACCGAGGATCACTTCGTCCTCGATCACCGCACCGTCCATGACGATACTGCCCATGCCGATCAATACCCGGCTGCCCACGGTGCAGCCGTGCAGCAGTACCTTGTGGCCGATGGTGACATCATCGCCGATGATCAGCGGATAGCCATCCGGGTTGAACGGCCCCGCGTGGGTGATATGCAGTACGCTGCCATCCTGCACACTGGTACGGGCACCGATGCGGATGCGATGCATATCGCCGCGAATCACCGTGGCCGGCCATACCGAGCAATCATCACCCAGCTGTACATCCCCCAGCACCACGGCGCTGGCATCGACAAATACGCGCTCACCCAACTGCGGTGTGTGACCGGCAAATCGGCGTATATTCATTG
>JAAYHO010000005.1 GCA_012735335.1 Gammaproteobacteria bacterium | reverse complement strand
CCCTCTGCCAACGCCTCCTCAACAAAATCCAGCCGGTCCTGACCGAAGAACATCTCATCCCCGACAAAGCAGGTCGGCGCGCCGAATACGCCGCGCTCGATGGCGCGCTCGGTGATGTCCCGCAGCCGGTCCTTGACCTGCTGGTCGTTGATCTTCTGCATCAGCTCGGCGATATTGAAGCCTGCTGCGCCCAGCACCTCGGCGACTACCTCGGGGTTGCCCATGTCCTTGCCGTCGACCCACATGGCCTGAAATACCGCCTTCAGATAGGGCTGAAACTGCTCGCTGCCCAGATAAGCTGCGGCCCCGCGCATCAGCTGCATGGTGTTGATCGGGAAGAATGGGTTGTGGGCGAAGGGCACACCGTAGCGCCGGGCAAAGCGCTGGAAGTCCACCCGGGTATAGCGTCCCTTGGCCGGTACCGTGGCCGGTGAGCTGTTGCCGGTGGCCTTGAATACGCCGCCCAGCAGCATTGGCTGATAAACCACCGTGCCGCCCTGGCGCTCGGCCAGTGCGCCGATCTGGGTCCAGGCCAGATAGCTGGCCGGACTGCCTACATCGAAATAGAACTCCACCTGCTTGCTCATGTTCTGCTCCTGTTCAAAAGGTTTCCATCCAGGGTCTGAGATCCAGCTCATGGGTCCAGCTGTCCCGTGGCTGGCAATGGATCTGCCAGTATTGCTCGGCGATATGTTCGGGGTTGAGGATGCCGTCCTGCTCATTGAGGGTATAGCGCTCGGGGAAGTTGTCGCGGATGAAGGCAGTGTCGATGGCGCCGTCGATGATCGGGTGGGCGACATGGATGCCCTGCGGCCCCAGCTCCCGGGCCATGCTCTGGGCCAGCGCGCGCAGGGCGAACTTGGCCCCGGCGAAGGCGCTGAAACCGCTGCCGCCGCGCAGCGAGGCGGTCGCGCCAGTGAAGATGATGGTGCCACGGCCCCGGGGCAGCATGGCCTTGGCTGCTTCGCGACCGGTCAGAAAACCGGATAATGCGGCCATTTCCCAGACCTTGCGATAGACCCGCTCGGTGGTTTCGGTAATGCCGAAGCGCACGTTGGCGCCGATATTGAACACCGCCACCTCGATGGGGCCGATGTCCTGCTCGATATGGGCAAACAGCTCGACCATCTGCTCCTCGCTGCGGGCATCGCAGCCGAAGGCGTGGGCGCTGCCGCCGTCGGCCTGGATGCTGCTGACCAGCGGCTCGAGTTTGTCGGCCTGACGGCGGGTGACGCAGAGGGTGAAGCCTTCCCGGGCAAAGCGCCGGGCAATGGCGCCACCGGTGGCGTCACCGGCGCCTATGACTACCGCTACGGGTGCTCTGGACATGCTGCTTTCCTCCGCTGTTATTTTGAATGGTTCTTTTATGGAACTGACATGATGGTCGGTTTCTTTTTGGAACTTGTCAAGCTATGCTCTGGCTATTATTTGCTGGAGGCCCGCCATGCGTTGGGAAGAACTGGATCAGCAGCCCTGCTCGTTGTCGCGCACCCTGGCGGTGGTCGGGGATCGCTGGACGCTGTTGATATTGCGCGACTGCTTTCTCGGCATCCGCCGCTTTGATGAGTTCGAGAAGCGCCTCGGGGTAACCCGGCACCTGCTCTCCGACCGTCTGAAGAAACTGGTGGAATATGGTGTGCTGGTCAAGGTGCCCTACCAGCAGCGCCCGCTGCGCGAGGAATACCGGCTGACCGAACGTGGCCTGGAGCTGCATGCGGCGGTGCTGGCGCTGGTCAGTTGGGGCGATCGGCACATGGCCGATGAGCGGGGTGCGCCGATTCAGCATGTGCACAAGGGCTGTGGTCAGGTGATGCGCCCGATCACCACCTGTTCCGAATGTGGCGAGGCGGTGGGCGCCCGGGATGTCCGGGTACAGCTGGGCGAGGGCTGGAGTGCCGAAGAGCTGGCACCGGTGCTGCCTTCGGCTGGCTGATCAGCCCAGCCGGGCGATCAGCGCCGTCACCGCCGTTTCCACCCGCAGAATGCGCTCGCCGAGCTGGATCGGTTGCAGTCCGGCGGCGCGCAGCTTGTCGACTTCATAGGGAATCCAGCCACCCTCCGGGCCGATGGCCAGGGTTATGGGGCCGGTTACCGCCCGGGGGCAGGGCGGATAGTCCCCGGGATGGGCGACCAGTCCGGTGGTGCCGGCGGCCAGTGCCGGCAGTCGGTCTTCGACAAAGGGTTTGAAGCGCTTTTCGATCTGCACTGTCGGCAACAGGGTGTCGCGTGCCTGTTCCAGCCCCAGCAGCAGGTTCTCGCGGATCACCTCCGGCTGCAGGAAGGGCGTCTGCCAGAAGCTCTTTTCCACCCGGTAGCTGTTGAGCAGGATGATCTCGGCCACGCCGAGGCTGGCGCAGTGCTGCAGGATACGGCGGAACATCTTGGGCCGGGGCATGGCCAGCAGCAGGGTCAGCGGCAGCTTGGGCGGCGGCGGCTGGTCGAGCTGGACCTCCAGTTCGGCGGCGGTCGCATCCAGCGAGACAATCCGGCCTTCCCCCATCAGTCCGCCGATCCGGCCGACCCGCAGGCTGTCGCCGGGGCCCGCCTGATGGATCTCGCGCATATGCTGCAACCGACGGCCGCTGAGGCGTACCCGCTGCGGACTGATGAAGTCCTGCTCCTCCAGCAGCAACAGGTTCATGCGCTGGGGTTGTCGTCCTGAGCCTGACCTTCGTCGGCACCTTCGCGCTTGACCGGTTTGAGTACCCCGGCAAACAGGATGCCCACCTCGTACAGCAGCCACATGGGCACGGCCAGCAGGGTCTGGGAGATCACGTCCGGCGGGGTCAGCAGCATGCTGATGACGAAGCAGCCGACGATGACGTAGCCACGGATCTGCTTGAGCTTGGCCACGTCCACCGCACCGGCCAGCACCAGCAGTACGGTGGCTACCGGGATCTCGAAGGACAGACCGAAGGCCAGGAACAGGGTCATGACGAAGTCGAGGTAGGCGCTGATGTCGGTCATCACCGTCACCCCTTCCGGAGCGACGCTGGTGAAGAAGCCGAACACCAGTGGGAATACCACGAAGTAGGCGAAGGCCATGCCGGAATAGAACAGGATGATGCTCGAGGCCAGCAGCGGCAGGGCTATGCGCTTTTCATGCTTGTACAGGCCGGGGGCGATGAAGCCCCAGAACTGGTGCAGGATAAAGGGCATGGCCAGGAACAGCGCGCAGATCAGCGCCAGCTTGAACGGCGTCAGGAACGGTGAGGCCACGTCCGTGGCGATCATGCTGGCACCTTCCGGCAGGTAGGCGCGCAGCGGCTCGGAAATGAAGGTGTACAGATCGTTGGCGAAGTAGAACAGGCCAAGGAAGATCACCAGCCAGATCAGCACAATGCGCAGCAGCCGCGAGCGCAGTTCGGTCAGGTGGGCTACCAGCGGCATCTGACCTTCATCGGGAGTCTGCTGGGGTAATTTGTCACTCATGTGCGTGTGTTCGGGTCATCGTCGGATGCAGCGTCCGAATCCGGCGCGCTGCTGGTGGCCTGGGGAGCCGGGGTGTCGGTGGCGGCTGGTTCGGTTGCCGCGGGCACGTCCTTGCTGTCTTTATTCTGTGCAGCGGAGCGGTTCACGTTGGAGCTGCCGGGTTTCTTGGTCAGCTCCGCCATGATCTTCTCGTTATGCAGGGTCTGGCGCAGTTCGTCGGCACCGATCTCCCGCTCTACCTGGCTGCGTACTTCGGCCATGCTGCGCTTGATGCGGCCGATATACAGCCCGGCCATGCGCACGGCACCGGGCAGTTTGTCCGGGCCAAGCACCAGCAGGGCGACCACCGCCACCACCACCATTTCCAGAAAACCGATATCAAACATGGACCATCAGTCCTTGTGCGAAGTGGATTCCGTTTTCTTTTCCGCCTGCACATCCAGGGTCTCGCCCTTGTGCTCTTCCACGGAGGGCTTTTCATCATCGTTCATGGACTTGCGGAAGCCCTTGATGGCCTCGCCGACGTCAGAACCGATGCCCTTCAGCCGCTTGGTGCCGAACAGCAGGATAACGATCAGCAGGATGATTGCCAGTTGCCAGATACTGATTCCACCTAAACCCATTTCAACCTCCAGGGCCAAGCCCTATTTAGTGTCTCGCGCTGCTTTCTCGGCCAGGCCGGACAAGTCAAAACGCCGTTCCAGTTCCTTCAATACATCATCCGGGCCGAGATCCAGATGGCTGAGCATGACCAGACTATGAAACCACAGATCGGCGGTTTCATAAATCAGCTCGGTCTTGTCTCCGCCGTGCTGACAGTCCTTGGCCGCCAGCAGGGTCTCGGTGCACTCCTCGCCGACCTTCTCGAGAATCTTGTTCAGCCCCTTGGCATGCAGGCTGGCAACATAGGAGCTGTCCGCCGGGGCCTGCTTGCGCTGTTCCAGCACTTCGGCCAAGCGCTGCAGGGTGTCATTCATGCTTGTGCTCATAGATATCTTCCGGGTTGCGGATGACAGGATCAGTATCCTGCCAGCGCCCATCTTTGAAAACCTTGTAGAAGCAGCTCTGCCGCCCCGTGTGGCAGGCGATCCCGCCGCGCTGTTCGACCTGCATGATGATCACATCATTATCGCAGTCCAGGCGCAGCTCATGCAGGATCTGTACGTGCCCCGACTCCTCACCCTTGCGCCACAGTCTGGCCCGTGAACGTGACCAATAGATGGCGCGGTTCTCCTGTACGGTCAACTGTAACGCTTCGCGGTTCATCCAGGCGACCATCAGCACGCGACCGCTTGCCGCATCCTGGGCGATGGCCGGTATCAGGCCGTTGGCATCCCATTTGATGCAGTCCAGCCAGGCGGTGTCGTTGGGGGTATCGGTCATGGTGTCGTATCGCTTGTCATGGGTCAGCGGCGCAGTACCAGCCAGAGGCCGGCAGCCAGGGAAAGCCAGTAGGCGGGCGGCGTCTGTGGCCACAGGCTCACATCGCTACCCAGGCTGCTGGCACCCAGTGCCAGCAGGGCTGCACCCAGTAGACGCAGGGCCCGGGCATCACTGCGCCGCGCCTGCGGATGGTGCTCCCATCGGGCTATGTTGTCCAGCGCCCGGTGGGTGGTCTGCAGCAGCGGTGGAATGCGCTCCATGTGCTGGCGCAGGGTGTGCAACTGGCGGCGTGGGCTGGCGCGTTCGCGCATCCAGCGTTCCAGATAGGGTTTGCCGGTACGCCACAGATCCAGTTCCGGATACAGCTGGCGGCCCAGGCCCTCGATATTGAGCAGGGTCTTCTGCAGCAGTACCAGTTGCGGCTGCACTTCCATATTGAAGCGCCGGGCGGTCTGGAACAGACGCAGCAGCAGCTGGCCGAAGGAGATGTCCTTGAGTGGCCGCTCGAAGATCGGCTCGCAGACGCTGCGGATTGCCGCCTCGAATTCGTTGACCCGGGTTTCCGGCGGCACCCAGCCGGAATCGATATGCAGCTGGGCCACCCGGCGGTAGTCGCGTTTGAAGAAGGCCATCAGGTTGCGCGCCAGGTAGGTCTGATCTTCCGGGGTCAGGCTGCCGACGATACCGAAGTCGATGGCGATGTATTGCGGGTCATCGGGGCGGCCATGGGCGACGAAGATATTGCCCGGGTGCATGTCGGCATGGAAGAAACTGTCGCGGAACACCTGGGCGAAGAATACCTCGACACCGCGCTCGGCGAGCTTTTTCATATCGGTACCCTGGGCCTTGAGGGTGTCGATATCGGTGACCGGAATGCCCTTGATGAGCCCCATCACCAGCACCTTGTGACGGCACCAGTCCCAGTAGATCTTCGGCACATAGAGCACCGAGGAACCCTCGAAGTTGCGCCGCAGCAGGGAGGCGTT
>JAAYHO010000425.1 GCA_012735335.1 Gammaproteobacteria bacterium | reverse complement strand
GTTATGCCCTGATCGCCAACGGTGGCTATGCGGTCAAGCCCTGGCTGATCGAACGCATCGAGAACAGCGAGCAGCAGGTCATCGACTTCAGTCGACCGGCAGTTACTCCCGAAGTGGTTGATGCACATCAGCAGCGACTGGATGCCTATGCCGGACTGGATACGCTGGTCGCGCCGCCGCGGGTTGAAACCGCCGAGCAGGTTATCGACCCGCGCACCATCTACCAGCTGACCAGCATGCTGCAGGACGTGATCACTCGCGGCACCGGCTCCCGCGCCCGGGAGCTGGGGCGCAATGACCTGGCCGGCAAGACCGGAACCACCAACGACCAGAAGGATGGCTGGTTCGCCGGTTACAACGGCGACTTTGCCACCATCGTCTGGGTCGGCTTCGACCAACCCGCCCCCCTCGGTCGGCGCGAATACGGCAGCACCACCGCCCTGCCGATCTGGACCCAGTTCATGGCCGCCGCCCTGGAAGGCAGACCCAACCACAGCCAGCCACAGCCCGAGGGCATGGTAACGGTACGGGTCGACCCGCAGACCGGCCGCAGCGCCCGCCCCGGCACACCGGGCACCCTGCTGGAGATCTTCAAGGAAGAGGACGTACCCCCCTCCTACAGCGAACTGGAGCTGGGTGGCTACAGCACCGAGGATGCACTGACGCCGCTGGAACTGTTCTGAATCAACGCCAATATCTGCTCGCGCAACCAGCGGTTGGCGGGATCCTCCTCGGCCTCCTCGTGCCAGTAAAGACTCAGCCCCAACTCGGGCAACGGCAGGGGCATATCCAGCACCCGATGGCCCAGCGCCGGATTGAGCTGCTCGGCCTGCAACCGTGACATGGTCAACAGCAGGTCGCTACCAGCTACCACCTGACTGGCCGCAAGATAGTTCTGGCAGCGCTGCACTACATTGCGTACCAGCCCTAGGTGGCGCAGGGCCAGA
The DNA here is from genome assembly GCA_012735335.1 of Gammaproteobacteria bacterium. Lineage (GTDB taxonomy): Bacteria > Pseudomonadota > Gammaproteobacteria > Pseudomonadales > Pseudomonadaceae > Halopseudomonas. The sequence goes on along the minus strand of JAAYHO010000425.1, from coordinate 1,136 downwards.
TCCTCGAACGACAAACCCCGACGCCATGAGGCCACGGCGATATGCTCCGCTGCCAGGTAGCGCTCGGCGGTCAATTCTCCACTGAACTGCGGTCCTGCAAGCACACACAGCGGCGCACTGATCAATTGCATCTGCCGCAACGGCGCGGCAGCCGGCCGGGCAACCTGGATCGCCAGATCAATCCGACCAGCAGACATTTCCAGAGGCAGCTCCGCCCAGCGCACTCCGGCGGTATGCACCCGGCAATGGCGTGCCAGATGGCGCAGGCGCAACAGCAAAGGTGGCAGCACAGCCGATTCCAGTTGTTCTGGCAGGCTGATGGTGAAGGTGCGCTGATCCCTCAGCGGGTCAAACCGCTGCAACCAGCCTATTCCCTGCTGCAACCGATCCAGGCTGTCGAGAACCGCCGGGGCTATGCGCAATGCCATAGGGGTGGGCGCCACCCCCCGCCCCTCACGGACAAACAGCGGATCCGCTAAGTGCTCACGCAAACGAGACAGCGCATGACTGACCGCCGATTGGCTGACATGCAGGACCGCCGCCGCCCGGGTCAGACTGCGCTCGCGATAGATCACCTCAAATACCCGAAACAGGTTGAGATCAATGCGCGCCAATGATGGTGATATATTCTTTTCGTTCATGCTGCGACTCCCATGCCGCATTATCACCTGATTATCATAAGGACTACCGCAGCATCCATGAAGGATATTCATGTCTAGTAATGAATAATCATCGCTTTGCCCGGACCCTGTCCGGGCTTACCCTCCAGTCTGCATTCAGAATAATTCCAACAGGAGCATCCCAATGTCAGAACAGGCTTACCTGCAACGGCTGGCCAAACTGCAACAGGCCGTCTGGCCTCAGGGCCACGCCCGTGAGCCGCAGTATCCGCTGGGCCAGCGCCCGCTTACTCATTATCTGAAGCATTGGGCGCAGAGCACCCCGGACAAACCTGCCGTGCGCTTCTACGGCCACGACCTCAGCTATGCCGAACTCGATGAGCTGAGCGACCGCTTCGCCAGCCTGTTGCTGGACAACGGCGTGCAACCCGGCGACCGCGTTGCCGTCTACCTGCCCAACTGCCCGCAGCTGCATATCGTGTTCTATGGCATCCTCAAGGCCGGTGCCGTGCATTG
>JAAYHO010000059.1 GCA_012735335.1 Gammaproteobacteria bacterium | reverse complement strand
TGGCCATCCTCGGCACCCCGGGCGGCAGCCGCATCATCAGCATGGTCCTGCTGGGCGCCCTGCAGGCCATGGACGGCAGGCCGGTGCAGGAATGGGTAGCGCGCCCGCGCTTCCACCATCAGTACCTACCCGATCAGATCCAGATCGAGGACAGTGCCTTCACCGCCGAACAACGCCAGGCGCTGGAGCAGATGGGGCACAGTTTCCGCCCGGTGGGCCGGGACTACGGGGATATGCAGGCGCTGCTGTGGGACAAGCGCCGTGCGGAGGTCAGCGCCGCCAGCGACCCGCGTGGCGAGGGCGAGGCCCGGGTGCAACAGCCGCTCAGGCCAGACTGACCACCTGCTCCAGCCGCTGATCGTCATCCGCCGGCAGACTCTGCCCCAGCCCGGCATGGCCGCGCAGCAGGTGACGGCGGATGCGCTCCAGATAGTTCAGGTCATTGAGCAGTGAGGTCGCCTGCCAGCCGTCCAGCTCGCGGTTGCGCAACTGCTGTTGCAGGTTGCTCTGGAAGCCGTCGGCAAACAGCACACCCCGGGCCTCGCTGTCCTGCACCTGACGCAACAGCTCGCTGTCCACATGATCCGACCAGTCCCGCAGCTCCAGCAGAGTCAGGCCGCACTGCTCGCGCAGGCGACTGTAGGCCTCGCGCAGGGTGGGCTGGGGACTGTCAATATGCTTGCGCAGGTTGGTCTGCAGGTGCTTGGCTGCCTTGACCGCAGTAACCAGATCCCGCGCCGCCATGGTCGCATTGAGCATGGCCTGCTGCTGCTCCGGCAGCAGGGATACGTCGACCCGGGACATGAAATCGACGATGTCCGCGTAGACCCCCTTGATATGCTGCTCGTACAGCGCCTCGGCATCCTCGCGCCGCTCCAGCGGCACCGGCTGACGTACCGCCTGATGCAGCTGGCTGGGCGTCATGTCCGCCAGACCGGAGGGCAGGTACATGGCCGCACCCACCACCTGACGACTCAGCTGCGCCAGATGCTGCAGCTCCTGATCCAGCACCTTGAGCGCGGTATCGGCGTGCAGCAGCGCCGACTCGTTGACATACAGCGCCCGGGTGCGTGGTTGCTCGCTGAGCAGCCCGGCGCTCTCCGAAACCCGCTGCTCATCCGGCAGCCAGCGCTCCAGCAGCCGCACCAGCAGGAAGGCCCAGGGCAGCATCAGCACCAGACCGAAGACGTTATACAGGGTATGGAAGATCGCCAGCTTGAGCATGTGCGCGTCCGGCGCAAAGCCCCCTGCTTCCGCCAGCCACTCCACCGCAGCCATCAATTGATGCAACAGCAGCAGCGCAGCACCGGCGGTCACCAGGTTGAAGATCAGATGGGTAGCGGCGATGCGCCGTCCGGCGTTGTTACTGCCGATACCGGCAAACAGTGCAGTGGCGATGGACCCCAGGTTGGCACCGATCACCAGCGCCAGGGCGTTGTCATAATGCACCTGCCCGGCGGCCAGCGCAGCCAGGGTCAGTACCAGGGTGGCATGGCTGGACTGCATGACCACGGTGGCCAGCGCACCGATCAGCACGAACAACAGTACTCCGGTCCAACCCTCGACCGCGTAACGGGCCAGATCGAAGGCGCCTTCAAAGCCGCTGAAGCCGTTCTTCATCAGGTCGATACCGAGGAACAACAGACCGATACCCAGCAGCGCCAGGCCGCCACCACGCCAGCCGGTTTCCTCGCGGCGGGCGAGGAACACGCCGAAGGCCAGCATCGGCATCGACAGTTGCGCCATGTTCAGCTTGAGCCCGGCCATGGCGATCAGCCAGGCACCGGAGGTGGTACCCAGGTTGGCGCCGAACACCAGCCCGACCCCACCCAGGGTATTGATCAGACCGGCACTGAGAAAGGCAATGCCGAGCAGGGTCACCAGGGTGCTGGACTGCACCGCAGCGGTGCTCACCACCCCTACCAGCAGACTCTTCCACAGCCCATCGGTGCTCCACTTGAGCCAGCGCTCGAGGGCACCACCGGAGAAGGCGCGAAAGCCCTCCTCCAGCCGACCGATACCCAGCACAAAAAGGCCAACCCCGGCTGCCAGGGTAGCCAATTCAGTGCTCCAGATCATCAGTCCGAGTAATACCAGCAGCAGAACGGGGAACCAGGCCCGCCCGAACAGTTTGCGCATTCCCACAAGCCCCGACCAGCTACAGACAGGCTCCAACCACCGTATTACCCGGCGTACAGTGCCGCGTTACAGACTTTCTTCGCGCTGCTTGCGACCGTAACCGCTCTTGGTGCAACCCAGACAACGCATGAAGGTTTCCCGCCCCGGGCGTACCACCAGTTCCTGGCCGGCTTCAGCGGTATTACCCGCCAGCGCGGTAAACGGCAGACTGACCACAAAGGCAGCAGCGCCGACAGCAGTGACGGCAGCACCGATCGGCCGGGCGATGATCAGATCACCGACCATGGCAAAGATGCCGGGGTTGTCGATATTTTCCTGATAACCATAATTGGCCTCGGTGGCCATGACGCTACCGGCAAGCAGCAGGCCGGCGAACAAAGCAGTGATGTGACGTAACAGGCGCATAGTGGTATCCCTGATGGTGAGCCCGATAAGCGGCATTATTGTGGTTTTTGGCACTCCGTCCCGAAGTGCCGACATCGCCATTGTAGGCGCATTCAGCATATTAGGAAACGCACCCTGTGGCAAAGCGCTACCCGGTGCACATTCTGCGCCCTCAGCCCGCCTCATCAGTGCCATCCGGGGCTTCCTGAGCGGCCAGTCGCTGTTGCAATTGCGCCAGCGGCAGCGGTCGGGCAAACCAGTAGCCCTGACCCTGGGCGCAACCGAGTGAACACAGGTATTCAGCCTGCTCTGCCGTTTCTATACCCTCGGCCAGCACCCGCATGCCCAGTGCTGCCGCCAGCCCCAGGGTGGCCTGAATGATCACCACATCGCTGCTGCTCTGCGGCACCCCGGCAACGAAGGAGCGATCGATCTTCAGGGTATGGAAATGCAGTTCCTTGAGCCGTGAGGGCGAGGAGAAGCCGACCCCGAAGTCATCAATGGACAGGCTTACCCCGGCACGGATCAACAGGTCGGAGTTCTGCCGCACCTGCTTGAGACTGCTCATCGCCGTCTCCTCGGTCAGCTCCAGTGCCAGCCGCTCAGGTGGCAGGCCGGTGTCGGCCAGCGTCTGCCGCACCCGGCTGACAAAATCCGCAGCACTGAAGCTCGGTACGCTGATGTTCACCGCCACCGGTACATCCAGCACTCCGGAGCGGATCAAGGTCATGTTATCCCGACAGGCCCGCTGCAGAACCCAGCGGTCGATCTCCGGCATCAGACCGTAGGCGTGGGCCACCGGCAGGAACTCGTCCGGTGCTATCAGTTGCCCGCCCTCATCGCGCCAGCGCAGCAGCGCCTCGATACCGGTCGGCTGCCGGGTCTGCAGATCGACCTGCAGCTGGTAGTGCAGCTCGAAGGACTGCGCCTCGATCGCCTGACGCAAGCGGGTCAGCAGACGATAGGTACGCTCGGCCCGCTCGCGCAGGGTCTGGTCGAAGAAGCGCACACAGGCGCCGCCATCGCGCTTGGCCTGGTACATGGCCATATCCGCTTCGTTGAGCAGGTCGTCAGCCGTCTGGCAGCCACCCTGGAACAGACTGATACCAATACTGGCCCGCACCGTCAGCAGTCGGCCGTCGATATCAAAGGGTTTCCGCAGGGCATGGAGCAGTTGATGGGCAATCTCGGAGGCACGATTCATTCCGCCATCGAACGGCATCAGTACGGCAAACTCATCGCCCCCCACCCGGCCCAGCAGGCAGGATTTCGGCAGGGCGCCCCGCAGCCGTTCAGCCGCCTGGCGCAGCAGCCGGTCACCACCGCCGTGACCGTGGTTGTCATTGATCGCCTTGAAATCATCCAGATCGATGAACAGCACCGCCTGGCGCTGACCATCGGTCTGATACGGACGCATGGCCTCACTCAGGCTCTGCTGGAACTGGTGACGGTTCAGGCAGCCGGTCAGGCTGTCATAGGAAGCCAGAAAGGCCACCTGCTCGGAGAGCCGATGCCGCTCGCTGATATCGTGACAGATGCCAACGAACATGCGCTGGTTATTGAACTGGAATTCGCTGATGCTCAGGTGCAGGGGGAACAGGTCACCGCTCTTGCGCCGCCCCATCAGCTCCCGACCGATGCCAATGATCTTGCGCTTGCCGGTGTGCTGGTAGTCATGCATGTAAGCGTCATGGCGGACGGCATCGGAGCGGGGCATCAGTATGGAGATATTGCGCCCCAGCAGCTCGGTCTCCGCATAACCGAAGCACACCAGCGCGGCATCATTGGCCGCCTGGATCAGCCCCTGTCCATCCACCACCAGAATGGCATCCACCGCGGCAGCAAAAATGGCACCGGCCAACGCTGAATCGAGATGCGGCTGGTCAGCCTGGCCGACTGCGCCGGGAACCTTGTCCTCATAGCTGGTCATCTACTCGCACTCCTGGCCACGAGCTGAAATGCTCAACCAAAATCTGCCAGTCCAGTGCAGTCGGTTCGAGTCGTTACCAGAGCAACAAGGGACCCTGCCGAAGTGGCATCGGGTCAGACGTTCGGGTAACAGGGGAAAGGTCTGCCGGGGGTGCATGGCCAGCCATCCGGGCTGACTTCACGCAGGCATACTCGTACTGTCGGCAGACAGGTGTGGCGCATGATAGCACAGCAGCATCATAATTCGATGAATTTTATCTATTGACTAGACAAAAGTATATCAATCAGCCGCCGACGGTCTGGATACGCGCTTCAACTCTGACAGCGGCGGCAAAATACCGAGCTGCGCTGGCCCAGACGGCACTCCGACAGGGTGGCACCACAGACCTTGCACAACTGCCCGGCGCGTCCATAGACAAACAGCTCCTGCTGGAAGTAACCCGGCTTGCCATCACCGCCGATAAAGTCGCGCAGAGTGGTGCCGCCGCTGTCGATGGCTCTGGCCAGCACCTTCCTTATCTCCCCGGCCAGTTCGTTGTAGCGGGCCCGGCTGATGCGCCCGGCCTCCCGGCGCGGGTCGATACCGGCGGCAAACAGCGCCTCGGTGGCGTAGATATTTCCCACTCCGACCACCACGGCGTTATCCATGATGAAGGGTTTGACCGCCATGCTGCGCTTGCGCGACAGCTGGTACAGGCGCTCGCCATTGAACTCCTCCGACAGCGGCTCCGGCCCCAGCTTGCTGAGCAGCGGGTGCTCTTCACCGGAACGCTGCCAGAGCATGGCGCCGAAGCGGCGCGGATCGGTGTAGCGCAGGGTCATGCACGAATCCAGCTCGATATCCACATGCTCATGCTTGAGTACCGGAGTGCCCACCGGCACCAGCCGCAGGTTTCCGGACATACCCAGATGACTGATCAGGGTCCCGCCACCGATATCCATCAGCAGATACTTGGCCCGACGGCGGATCGCGGTAAAGGTCTGGTTCTCGATCTGGATCGCCAGATCCTCGGGAATCGGCCAGCGCAGGCGCGGATCACGCACTATCAGCCGGATCACCTTGCGGCCCTCCAGGTGGGGCGCAATGCCACGGCGGGTGGTTTCTACTTCGGGTAACTCCGGCATCGACAGACTTCCTTTACAGATGCAGCCAGTGGGTGGCCAGCAACAACAGCAATAACAGTGGCAGCACGCTGGCGACGTAACGACCATTCCAGCCGAACACCACCTCCCGCGGCTTTACTCCGCTGAAGCGTGAAAGAATCAGCGTGGAGGGGCCGAACGGCGAGAAGATCATGGCAATCGAGAAGCCGCACATCAGGCCCAGTGCCGGGGTCATGATCGGCACACCCAGCTGCGCCAGTTGTGCCAGCAGCCCGACCAGCAGCGCCAGCGAGACAATCGGCGCAATACCGATCAGCGCCAGCAGGATGATACCGAATAGACTGGCAACCGCCAGCAGCACGTTGTACTTCGGCTCCTGGGCCAGCCAGTGCGCCAGCTGCTCCATCGGCACCAGCGCGCCGAGCGTCCCGCCGAGTATCGCCGCGCAGGCAAAGATGAACATTTCGTTGTGCATGGACACCAGGTTTTCCGTTACCTGGTTCAGCGCACTGCGCGGAGAGCGTTCGCGCCACAGCAGGTAACTGACGATCCCCAGCGGAATCAGCAGCATGGCCGCCTGGGACGGGGTCAGCACGGTCAGCCAGGCCAGCATGCCGATGGCGGTCAGCCCGAGCAGGCTGCCGATCAGCAACTGCCCCATGCCGCTGGCCGGGGTACTGTCGGCGATATCGTCGCGCAGCGCCACCAGACTTCTGTTCTCCCGGTGCCAGCCCACCAGTAACAGCAATACCGAGGCCGCCAGGCCGTAGGGCAACATGCCCGCCCAGCTCAACTCCGGCATTTCCCGGGTGATCATGGCAATGGTCACGCTGGTCGGAGCTATCAAAGGCACCAGCGCAAAGCCACGCAGGGTGGTGACCATCACCGCGCGCATGCCGGCACGGCGGCGTCCGTCATCCAGATTGTATTGCTGCAGGTGCTGATTCAGCGTGCCGCAGAGCAGCGCCATCATGCCGAAGTTGAGGATCGAGCCAATGCTGCCAGAGGTCAGCACATAGCGCGGATAGAGCCACAGCGCCGGTCCGGCCAGCAGCGCCTTGTGCATCTCACGCAGGTGCGGCAGATGCTGGGCCAGCAGCTGCATCAGCCCCAGCGCACCGAGAAAGGCCGCATAGTAGGCGGCAGAACTGGCCAGACGGCCCCAGATACCGGGGTCGCTGTCACTGAGCACTGCCAGCAGTACCAGCATGCCCAGGGTAACCAGCCCGAGAATCCGCGGATAGATCAGCAAGCGCCTGAAGTTCAGCAGGAAATAACCACTCAGCGCCGCCGCCGACAGCCAGCTCAGCCAGGGCCACTGCCCGGCCAGCGCCAGCAGCTCAAGGAATACTGCCAACGGCAGCAACCGGGCGCTCACGGCAGGTCTCGGCGAAACGCACCCTTGCTTTCCACAGCCAGATTCTGGTCTTCACTCATGGGGATCTCGCTCAAGGATCAGGTTGCCCCGCAGGGCGGACAGTCGAGCAGTATGCCATGCTGCAATAACCCCGGTAACGGGCGTTTCGGCGGCTTATGGGCAATTATAAGCCACTGTAGGGCTACGCCTGGCTTGCACTGCGCCAACGCAGGATTTAATCTCGCATCACTTTAAACGAAATATTGTTTCGCATAGCGAAACCAACAACCAGGAAGAGTACCCGAGGAGTCGCCCCATGTTCAACCGTATTGGCGTTATCGGTGCCGGTGCAATGGGCCGCGGTATCGCCCAACTGTTCGCCACCAGCGGCCAGCAGGTTCTGCTGTTTGATACCCGTGCCGAGGCCATCGAGGACGCGCTGACCTTCAACCGCAATCTACTGCAACGCCAACTGGCCAAGGGCAAGCTGAGCGAAGCCGAATTCGAGGCAATCAACGCGCGCATGCAGCCCGCCGCCGAGCTGGAGCAGCTGAAGGACTGCGACCTGATCATCGAGGCGATTGTCGAGATCCTCGAGGTCAAACAGAAACTGTTCACCGATCTGGAAGCCATTGTCAGCGACGACTGCCTGCTGGCAACCAATACCTCGTCGCTGTCGGTGACCCGTATCGCCGCCGGTTGCAGCCGCCCGGAGCGGGTTGCTGGCTTCCACTTCTTCAACCCCGTACCCTTGATGAAGATCGTCGAGGTGGTCCGCGGTTCGCGCACCGAGGAGCGCTATATCCAGGGTCTGGTGGAACTGGCAGAAAAAGCCGGTCACTTCCCGGCCATCACCCCGGATACCCCCGGCTTTCTGGTCAACCACGCCGGTCGCGCCTTCGGCACCGAAGCCCTGCGCATGCTCAGCGAAGGGGTGGCCACGGCCCAGCAGATCGACCGCATCCTGCGCGATGGCCCGGGCTTTCGCATGGGGCCCTTCGAACTGTTCGACCTGACCGGGCTGGACGTATCCCACGCGGTGATGGAGTCGGTCTACGAGCAGTTCTACCATGACCCGCGCTACACCCCGTCCTTTATTGCCGGGCAGCGCGTTGCCGCTGGCCTGCTGGGGCGCAAGACCGGCCAGGGCTTCTACCGCTACGAGGACGGCCAGAAGATAGAGCAACCCGAGCCCGCCGCTGAAAGCGTACTGCTCAACCGGCCCTACTGGCTGCAGAG
>JAAYHO010000058.1 GCA_012735335.1 Gammaproteobacteria bacterium | reverse complement strand
GTCGGCAAGGGCATGACCGGCGGCAAACTGGTATTGGTACCGCCGGCTGGCAGTCCCTTTCGCTCCGAGCAGACCGCGATCATGGGCAATACCTGCCTGTACGGCGCCACCGGCGGCAAACTGTTCGCTGCTGGTGTGGCCGGCGAGCGTTTTGCCGTGCGCAACTCGGGTTGTCACGCGGTGATCGAAGGCGCCGGTGATCACTGCTGTGAATACATGACCGGTGGCATGGTCTGCGTGCTGGGCAAGACCGGCTACAACTTCGGCGCAGGCATGACCGGCGGTTTCGCTTATGTGCTGGACCTGGACAACAGCCTGTTCGATCGCCTCAACCATGAACTGGTCGAGCTGCAGCGCATCAGCGGCGAGGCGATGGAAGCCTACCGCAACCACCTGGGCGGGGTGCTGCACGAATACGTCGATGAAACCGGCAGCGCCTGGGGCGCAGAGGTGCTGGAGGATCTGGACAACTACATCCGCCGCTTCTGGCTGGTCAAGCCCAAGGCCGCCAGCCTGCGCGCCCTGCTCAGAACCACCTTGGCCAACCCGCAGTAGGGCGTTTGGGTCCTGTGGGAGGCGCCCCCGGCGCCGAATAAATGCAGCCACACAGATACCGTGGCCAGCAGAAAAGAATCCAGGCTGTCATGCCTCAAGCGCATGTCCGCCGCAACGAGGTGCACCATGACAGAGCGTCTGAACAACGACTTCCAGTTCGTCGAAGTAGGTCGTCAGGAACCGAAGAAACGGCCCCTGCGCCAACGCAAGACCCGTTTTATCGAGATCAACGACCTGTTCAAGCCGCAGGAAGCCTCCGAACAGGCACACCGCTGTCTGGAATGCGGCAACCCCTATTGCGAATGGAAGTGCCCGGTGCACAACTACATTCCCAACTGGCTGAAACTGGTCGCCGAGGGCAACATCATCGAAGCGGCAGAGCTGTCGCACCAGACCAATACCCTGCCGGAGGTCTGTGGCCGGGTGTGTCCGCAGGACCGACTGTGTGAAGGTGCCTGCACGCTGAACGATGGCTTCGGTGCGGTGACCATCGGCTCGGTGGAAAAATACATCACCGACACCGCCTTCGCCATGGGCTGGCGTCCGGATATGTCGCAGGTCGTACCCACCGGCAAACGGGTCGCCATCATCGGTGCCGGCCCAGCGGGACTGGGCTGCGCCGACGTGCTGGCGCGCGCCGGGGTCACCCCGGTGGTATTCGACCGCAACCCGGAAATCGGCGGCCTGCTGACTTTCGGCATTCCCGAATTCAAACTGGAAAAGACCGTCATGTCCCGCCGCCGGGAAGTCTTCAGCGGCATGGGCATCGAGTTCCGCCTGAACACCGAGGTCGGTCGGGATGTGACCATCGAGCAACTGCTGGCCGAATACGATGCGGTGTTCATGGGCATGGGTACCTACAGCTACATGAAGGGCGGCTTCCCCGGCGAGGACCTGCCGGGTGTGCATGATGCGCTGGATTTTCTGGTGGCCAACGTCAATCGGCACCTGGGCTTCGAGCGGGCGGCGGAGGACTTCATCGATATGCGCGGCAAACGGGTGGTGGTATTGGGCGGGGGGGATACCGCCATGGACTGCAACCGCACCTCGATCCGCCACGGCGCCGAGTCGGTCACCTGCGCCTACCGCCGGGATGCGCAGAATATGCCGGGCTCACGCAAGGAAGTGAAAAACGCCAGAGACGAAGGAGTGAAATTCCTGTTCAACCGCCAGCCGATAGCCATTGTCGGTGACGGCAAGGTCGAGGGTATCAAGGTCATCGAAACCCGCCTCGGTGAGCCGGATGCCAGAGGCCGCCGCAGCCCCGAGCCGATCCCCGGCTCGGAACAGATCCTGCCCGCCGATGCGGTCATCATCGCTTTCGGCTTCCGCCCCAGTCCGGCACCCTGGTTTGCCGGGGTGCAGGTGGAAGTGGACGGTCAGGGCCGGGTCATCGCTCCTGAACAGGCACGCTACCGCTTCCAGACCAGCAACCCGAAGATCTTTGCCGGTGGCGATATGGTGCGCGGCTCGGATCTGGTGGTTACTGCGATCTGGGAAGGGCGGCAGGCGGCGGAGGGGATTCTGGATTATCTGGAGGTTTGAGGCACACCGCGCCCCTTTGCCGCACAGCCCGTTATATTCGTCGCGATAACGGTTACAATGGTTGCCATTTACGCAACTGGATACCGATTTCATGTCTGAATTGAAGAATGACCGTTTTCTGCGTGCGCTGCTGCGCCAGCCCGTTGATGTCACCCCGGTGTGGATGATGCGTCAGGCGGGTCGTTATCTGCCTGAGTACCGCGCTTCCCGCGCCCGCGCCGGCGATTTCATGGGGCTGTGCATGAACCCCGAGATGGCCTGCGAGGTGACCCTGCAGCCGCTGGAGCGTTATCCGCTGGATGCGGCCATCCTGTTTTCCGACATCCTGACCATCCCTGACGCCATGGGCCTGGGTCTGCATTTCGAGACCGGTGAAGGACCGAAATTCCGCAAGCGCATCGACACCCTGGCCGATATCGAAGCCCTGCCGATCCCTGATCCGCGTAAGGATCTGGGTTACGTCATGGATGCGGTCAGCACCATCCGCCGCGAACTCAATGGCCGCGTGCCGCTGATCGGCTTCTCCGGCAGTCCCTGGACCCTGGCCACCTATATGGTCGAGGGCGGCTCTTCCAAGGACTTCCGCAAGATCAAGGCGCTGATGTATGACCAGCCGGAAGCAGTGCACCTGCTGCTGGACAAGCTGGCCCAGTCGGTGACCAGCTACCTGAACGAGCAGATCAAGTCCGGTGCCCAGGCGGTGCAGATTTTCGATACCTGGGGCGGCAACCTGTCTGCTGATGCCTATCAGACCTTCTCGCTGGCCTATATGCGCAAGATCATCAGTGGTCTGATCCGTGAGCATGATGGACGCCGTGTGCCGGTGATCGTGTTCACCAAGAACGGTGGTCTGTGGCTGGAAAGCATCGCTGACTGTGGCGCCGATGGTGTGGGTCTGGACTGGACCATGGATATCGGCGTAGCCCGTTCCCGGGTCGGCTCCAAGGTGGCCCTGCAGGGCAATATGGACCCGTCGGTACTGTACGCCAACCCGGCGGCCATCCGCGCCGAGGTCGAGCGTATCCTGGCCAGCTACGGCAAGGGCACCGGTCATGTGTTCAACCTCGGCCATGGCATCACCCCGGAAGTGGACCCGGCGCATGCCGGTGTATTCATCGAGGCGGTGCATGAGCTGTCGGCCAAGTATCATGATTCAAGTGCGGTCTAACCACTGAACAGCTAACAGGGAGAAACAATAATGAAGCTCGAAACCCTGGCAATACACGCAGGCTACAGCCCCGACCCGACTACCAAGTCGGTCGCGGTGCCTATCTACCAGACCACTTCCTACGCCTTCGACAGCACCCAGCATGGCGCTGATCTGTTCGACTTGAAGGTGCCGGGGAATATCTACACGCGCATCACCAACCCGACCAACGCGGTGCTGGAGGAGCGGGTAGCGGCGATGGAAGGTGGGGTGGCGGCGCTGGCGGTAGCCTCCGGCATGGCGGCGATCACCTATGCGATCCAGACCCTGGCCGAGGCGGGCGATAATATTGTTTCCACTGCCAAGCTGTACGGCGGCACCTATAACCTGTTTGCCCACACCCTGCCGCGTCAGGGCATCGAGGTGCGTTTTGCACCGCATGACGATATTGCCGCGATGGAAGCGCTGATCGACGAGAACACCAAGGCGGTATTCTGCGAGTCGATCGGCAACCCCGCCGGCAACATCATCGACCTGCAGGCGCTGGCCGATGCCGCGCACCGCCATGGTGTGCCGCTGATCGTCGATAACACTGTGGCTACACCAGTACTGTGCCGCCCCTTCGAGCATGGTGCGGATATCGTGGTGCACGCCCTGACCAAATATATCGGCGGCCACGGCAACAGCCTGGGCGGCATGGTGGTGGATTCGGGCAAGTTCCCCTGGGCCGAGCACAAGGAGCGCTTCCCGCTGCTCAACACCCCCGACCCGTCCTACCACGGCGTGGTCTATACTGAAGCCTTTGGCCCGGCGGCCTTTATCGGGCGTTGCCGGGTGGTGCCGCTGCGCAACATGGGTGCGGCGCTGTCGCCGTTCAATACCTTCCTGATTCTGCAGGGTCTGGAAACCCTGAGCCTGCGCATGGAGCGCCATTGCGAGAACGCGCAGAAGGTTGCCGAATACCTGCAGCAGCATCCGCAGGTGGCCTGGGTGAAATACGCCGGGCTCAAGGACAACCCCGAGCACGAACTGGCCCAGCGCTACATGGGCGGCAAACCGGCAGCCATTCTGTCCTTCGGTATCAAGGGTGGTCAGGAAGCCGGTGCGCGCTTCATCGATGCGCTGCAGCTGGTGCTGCGCCTGGTGAACATCGGTGACGCCAAGTCACTGGCCTGCCACCCGGCCTCCACGACCCACCGTCAGTTGAGTGACGAGGAGCTGGAACAGGCCGGGGTGCCACGGGATCTGATCCGGCTGTCGATCGGCATCGAGCATATCGATGACATTCTGGCGGACCTGGAACAGGCGCTGGAAGCGTCGAAGTAACTGTCAGCGGCGGCGTGGCTTGCCACGTCGCCGCTGCAACCTGTCCCACCTCGCCAACGCAGCCCCCACCCACGCCGTCATTGCGAGCCCCGCAGGGGCGCGGCAATCCATCTGTCCGGCGACTCGGTGTTGCCTGCCCGATGGATTGCCACGTCGGCTACGCCTCCTCGCAATGACGTTGTGGCGGGCAGGCCGCTCAGCGAGGGAACTGCCCCTTACCTACCCACTCCTTGCAATGACGGGGGGAGCGGAGCAACGTCACGCGATAAGCGCCTCATTCCCATCGTCATTGCGAGCCCCGCAGGGGCGTGGCAATCCATTCCCGCAGCCTGCACAGGTTTGCTCCTTATGCAGGAAACAACGGCCAGATCAGCGGAATCACCACCGTAGCGGTAGCCCACATGATCAGGTTCAGCGGCATGCCGATGCGCACGAAGTCCATGAACTTGTAGCCGCCGACGCTGTAGACCAGGGTGTTGGTCTGGTAGCCGATGGGGGTGGCGAAGCTGGCGCCGGCGGCGAACATCACCGCGACCACAAAGGGTCGCGGATCCGCGCCCAGATGCTGTGCCACGCCGATGGCGATGGGAGTCAGCAGCACACCCACCGCGGTGTTGCTGATGATCTCGGTCAACGTCGAGGTCAGCAGGTAGACAAAGGACAGCATGAACAGCGGGCCCAGCAGGGGTGACAGGGTCATGACCTGACCGACTATGCTGTCCACCAGCCCGACCTTGTTCATGGCGATGCTGATCGCCAGCATGCCGAAGATCAGCGACAGTATCTTCCAGTCGATCGCCTTGTAGGCGTCCTCCACATCCAGACAGCCGGTAGCGACCACCACGGCGGCGGCGATGATCGCCAGCCCTTCGATCGGCATCACCCCCAGTGCTGCCAGAGTCATCACCGCCAGTACGGAAATGATTGCGATCGGCGCCTTGCGGCGGCGATAGGCGCGCTCCTGCACGGTGTTCAGGCTGATCAGGTCGCCATTGTCGGCAAACTTGCGAATCTGTGCCGGAGAGCCTTCGACCAGCATCACATCGCCGAACTGCAGCTCGAAGTCATCCAGGTTGTCCTGGATATGTTCATCCTGACGGTGCACCGCCAGCACGTGGATGCCGTAGCGGGCGCTCAGGTTTAGGTCGCGCATCGGCCGGTTGATATAGCGCGAGCTGCGCGCCACCACGGCCTCGGCCAGTACCACGTCGCGGGTGGAGATGGTCTCGAAGTTCTGATCCCGGTTGAACTCCAGCACGCCGTTGTGGCGCAGCTCGACGAAATCGCGCATGCCCGCATGCAGGATCAGTCGGTCGCCGGCGCTCAGGGTGGTGGTGTTCAGTGGGGTGGACAGCTCGTCATCGCCACGGAAGATCTTCAGTACCTTGATGCCGCTGTCGCCATTGAGCTGGGCCTCGGCGATGGTACGGTTGATCACCGGCGAGCCCTGGGGCACCAGCAGCTCGGTCATGAAGGTGCGGCTGCGTTGCGGGCGCAGACGGTCGGAGAGGCTGTCACGATCCGGCAGCAAGCGGTTGCCGAACAGCATGATGAAGGTCAGGCCGATGGCAGCAAAGATCGATCCGGCCAGGGTGATTTCGAACATGCCGAAGGGTGCCATGCCGTGCTGACGGGCCACACCGTCCACCAGGATATTGGTCGAGGTGCCGATCATGGTCATGGTGCCGCCGAGAATGGTGGCGTAGGACAGCGGGATCAGCATCTTCGAGGCCTTGCTGCCGACCCGGGCGGCGAGAGTAACTGCTACCGGAGTGAGGATCGCCACCACCGGCGTGTTGTTGATGAAAGAGGCCAGCAGCATGGCGGTGATCAGCAGCGCAAACAGCATGCGCGTGGGGCTGGAGCCGCCGATACGGGCCAGAATGCTGCCGAGCTTGTCGACACAGCCGGTGCGCTCCAGTGCGGCGGACAGTACGAACATGCAGGCGATGGTGATGGGAGCGCTGTTGGACAGCACGCCGAGTACTTCGGCGGGTGTCAGCAGGGTGCTGGCCAGCAACATGGCCACGGCAATGCCGACGACGATATCGGGGCTGAGTTTTTCCCGGACAAAGGCATACATGACCCAGCACAGCAGTGCGGCCACGCCCAGCATGGAGAGAGTATCCCAGTTCATCGGTAACCTGAATCTCGTGTGAGGTATCGGTTCCGCACCGGGAACCAAGCTGATGGCTACCCTAAAGGTTCGTGCTTAGTCTGTCCAAGATTCATAAACGATTTTGTTATTACTATTTGGAATAATGGATATGCTCCGGCGCTCCCTGCACCCACTGGATTGCCGCGCTTCGCTCGCAATGACGATGATTCAGGACGAGCAACTGATTTCCAGTCTGCGCCCCCAGTCCGGGGCTGGGGCGGCGTAGGCTTCCTGCCCGGGCTGACGGGCAAAGGGCTGGCGCAGGATCTGGTGCAGGCGGCGGACCTCGCTGAAGTCGTTCTGCTCCGCCGCGCTGATCGCCTGTTGCGCCAGGTAATTGCGCAGTACATACACCGGATTGCATGCCAGCCGCCCGGCCAATGCAGCGGGATCCATGGCCTGGCGGGCCTGATGGCGAGCAAGCCACTCGTCAAATGCCTCCCGGTCGATGAAGTGATCCCGGGTAGTCGGGTCATCCTCGGCCAGCAGCCGCAGGGTGATGTGGTAGTCGCTGGCGCTGCTCTGCATCAAGGCCAGCAGCTCATCCAACAGGGCGGCATCCTCCGCTTGCTCCCCGGCCCAGCCCAGCCGGGCGTTCATCAGTCGCTGATATTCGGCCTGGTACAGGGGCATCACTTCGCCGATTTCCGCTTTCAGTGTCTCCACGTCGATAAAGGGCACCAGCGCCTGGGCCAGACAGGCCAGGTTCCAGTGGGCGATCATCGGCTGGCGGTTGAAGGCGTAGCGCCCGGCGTGATCGGAATGGTTGCAGATGTACCCGGGGTCGTAGTCGTCGAGGAAGGCATAGGGGCCGAAGTCGAAGGTGATGCCGAGAATCGACATGTTGTCAGTGTTCATCACCCCATGGCAGAAGCCATGGGCCTGCCAGCGGGCGACCATGTGCATGGTGCGCCGGGCCACCTCGCGGAACATCGCCAGTACCGGGTCGGTTTCCCGCTGGCATTCGGGGTAGCAGGTCTGCAGGGTGAAATCGATCAACCGGCGCAGCTCATCGGTCTGATCGGTGTAATAGAAGAACTCGAAATGCCCGAAGCGGATATGCGAAGGCGCCAGACGCAGCAGCATCGCCGCCCGTTCCATGCGCTCGCGGCGCACCGGGTTATCGCCTACGGTCACGCACAGCGCGCGACTGCTGGGTATGCCCAGCGCGGGTAACGCCTCGGAGGCGAGAAACTCGCGGATCGACGAGCGCAGCACTGCGCGGCCATCCCCCATGCGTGAGAAGGGTGTGCTGCCTGCGCCCTTGAGGTGCAGGTCCCAGTGTTCCCCCGCCGGGTTCACCACCTCGCCGAGCAGCAGCCCACGGCCATCGCCGAGCTGCGGGTTGTACACG
The DNA here is from genome assembly GCA_012735335.1 of Gammaproteobacteria bacterium. Lineage (GTDB taxonomy): Bacteria > Pseudomonadota > Gammaproteobacteria > Pseudomonadales > Pseudomonadaceae > Halopseudomonas. The sequence goes on along the minus strand of JAAYHO010000058.1, from coordinate 8,016 downwards.
CCGAACTGGTGGCCGGAATAGACCATGGCCCGCGGGTCGGCATCCTTCCAGATCTGCTGGCCGGCAAACAGCTCGGTAAACAGCGGCAGTTCCATTTGCGCCGAGTCCAGCCCGAGCAGGGCGGCGGCATCGGTGCTGGCCACCACCAGTTGCGGGTTGGCCAGCGGGTCCGGCACTACCCGGGTGGAGAAGGTATCGCCCAGCCGGGCGAAGCGGTTATCGAATTGCAGGTCAGCCAGAGTGGTCATGGAATAGCCGGAAGCGAGCAGGGGGAGAGAGTCATGCTGCCTGTGTTATGCCGCTGTATCAAGCGGTGTAATGGTCAGCCGTTTCCGTTGACTGTCCGGTCACCTGCGCATTAGTGTCAAACGATTGTATGAATAATGCACAACCACCCTCACCACCGATTGTTCGGAGAAGATGATGCCGAGTTATACCGCCCCGCTGCGCGATATGCGCTTTGTCATGGACGAAGTGTTTGATTTTGCTGGTACCTATGCGACCCATGGTCTGACTGATGCCGCCCCGGATCTGGTCGATGCGGTGCTGGAAGAAAGCGCGAAGTTTGCCAGCGAGGTGCTGGCTCCGCTGAACCGCACCGGAGATGAGGAAGGCTGCCACTTCGATAATGGCGTGGTAACCACGCCCAAGGGCTTCAAGGAAGCCTACCAGCAGTATGTCGACAACGGCTGGGCCGCCATGAGCGGGCCGGTGGAGTTCGGTGGTCAGGGTCTGCCTGCTTCCCTGGGGCTGGTGGTCAATGAAATGACCGCTTCGGCCAACTATGCCTGGAACATGTACCCCGGCCTGACCCACGGCTGCGCCGCGGCGATCCGCGCCCATGGTACGCAGGAACAGAAGGAGCTGTACCTGAACAAGCTGGTGCCCGGCTACTGGACCGGCACCATGTGCCTGACCGAGCCACACTGCGGTACCGATCTGGGCCTGATCAAGACCCGTGCGGTGCCCCAGGCCGACGGTACCTATGCGGTCACCGGCACCAAGATCTTCATCTCCTCCGGCGAGCATGACATGGCCGAGAATATCGTCCACCTGGTGCTGGCCAAACTGCCCGACGCCCCGGCTGGCACCAGGGGTATCTCGCTGTTCATCGTGCCCAAATTCCTGCCCGACGCCGCCGGTGAGATGGGCGAGCGCAATGCCGTGGTCTGCGGTTCCATCGAGCACAAGATGGGCATCAAGGCCTCCGCTACCTGCGTGATGAACTTCGACGGTGCCACCGGCTTCCTGATCGGCGAAGTCAACAAGGGGCTGGCCTGCATGTTCACCATGATGAACAGCGCCCGTCTGGGTACCGGCATGCAGGGTCTGTGTCATGGCGAGGTGTCCTACCAGAATGCGCTGGCCTATGCGAAAGACCGGTTGCAGATGCGCTCGCTGTCTGGCCCGGCGGAACCGGACAAGGCTGCTGACCCGATTATCGTGCACCCGGATGTGCGGCGCATGCTGCTGACCATGAAGGCCTTCAACGAGGGCAACCGGGCACTGGCCTACTACACCGCCCAGCTGCTGGATAACGCCCATTACTCCGACGACGAAGCTGTCCGCGCCGATGCCGAGGATCAACTGGCGTTCCTGACGCCCATCTGCAAGGCCTTCATGACCGAGACCGGTCTGGAGAACACCCTGCTGGGCATGCAGGTGCTGGGCGGTCATGGGTATATCCGCGAGTGGGGGCAGGAGCAGCAGGTGCGTGACTGCCGCATTGCGCCTATCTACGAGGGCACCAATGGCATCCAGGCGCTGGACCTGCTGGGCCGCAAGGTGCTGATGAGCCAGGGCAAGCTGCTGCGCGCTTTCTCCAAACAGGTACATCTGTTCTGCCAGGCCAACGAAGGCCATGCGCAACTGGGCGGCTATGTGAGCAAACTGGTGGAGTTGAACAGGCAGTGGGGTGACCTGACCCAGCAGATCGCTGTGCGTTCCATGCAGAACCGCGAAGAGGTCGGTGCGGCGGCCATGGACTTCCTGATGTTCTCCGGCTACGTGATCCATGCCTTCTTCTGGTTGAAGATGGCGCTGGTAGCGCAGCAGAAACTGGACGAGGGTACCTCGGAAGCCGGTTTCTATCAGGCCAAACTGGCCACCCAGGAGTTCTACTTCAAACGCCTGCTGCCCCGCGCCCAGGCCCATGTGGCAGCGCTGGAGGCGGGTGCTGATACGCTGATGCAGATGGGGGTGGAGCAGTTCTGACGGATCTGTATCCGAGCTGTTGTAAGTGGGGGGGCTGGGTTCCGGAGGGGCACAGCACCCTCCGGCCCGGATAACTGGGAGTGGCTGGGAGAAATGTCAGCGCAGGTCAAACAGCCGTTTAAAATACAATAAGTGACCATAATTTATTAAAAAGTCATAACAAGACGCTATGGTTTGAGATGTTCTCAGTCTACAATCAGCCAACTGACCCGGTTGAGCCGGCTGACTGATTGCTGCTGAGGAGTTCCCATGGCTGAGTACCAAGCCCCACTGCGTGATATCCGTTTCGTACTGAATGAAGTCTTTGAGGCCGACAAACTGTGGCAGAGCCTGCCCGGTCTGGATGGTGCCATCGATGCGGAAACCGCTGACGCCATGCTGGAAGAAGCCGGCAAGATCACTTCCCAGACCATAGCCCCGCTCAACCGTAACGGCGACGAAGAAGGTGCCGTGTGGAATGACGGTGTGGTCACCACCCCGGCCGGTTTCAAGCAGGCCTACACCACCTACGCCGAAGGCGGCTGGGTAGGGCTGAGTGGCAATGCCGAGTACGGCGGTCTGGGCATGCCCAAGACCCTGGGCGTGCAGGTCGAGGAAATGCTCTACGGGGCCAACAGCAGCTTTGCGCTGTACATTGCCCTGACCGCTGGCAGCACCCTGGCGCTGGATGCCCACGGCAGTGAAGAGCTGAAACAGAAGTATCTGCCGAACATGTATGCCGGTACCTGGGCGGGCACCATGTGTCTGACCGAGCCGCATGCCGGTACCGACCTGGGCATCATCCGTACCAGAGCCGTGCCTGAGGCCGATGGCAGCTATGCGGTGACCGGTACCAAGATCTTCATCACCGGTGGTGAGCATGACCTGACGGAGAACATCATCCATCTGGTGCTGGCCAAGCTGCCCGATGCACCGGCTGGCCCCAAGGGTATTTCCCTGTTCCTGGTACCCAAGTTCCTGGTCAATGAGGACGGCAGCCTGGGCGAGCGCAACGCCGTCAGCTGTGGCTCCATCGAGCACAAGATGGGTATCAAGGGCTCGGCTACCTGCGTGATGAACTTCGATGGTGCCAAGGGCTATCTGATCGGTGAGCTGAACAAGGGCCTGAACGCCATGTTCACCATGATGAACTACGAACGTCTGTCGATCGGTATCCAGGGCATCGGCTGTGCCGAAGCCTCCTACCAGAGCGCGGTGGATTATGCCCGTGAGCGCATCCAGAGCCGGGCGCCGACCGGTGCTGTGCAGCCGGACAAGGCCGCCGACCCGATCATCGTGCATCCGGATGTGCGCCGCATGCTGCTGACCATGAAGGCGATGACCGAGGGCAGTCGCGCCTTCTCCACCTATGTGGGCATGCAGCTGGATACCAGCAAGTTCGCCGAAGATGGCGCTATCCGCGACAAGGCCGACGATCTGGTGGCCCTGCTGACACCGGTGGCCAAGGCCTTCTTTACCGACGTGGGCTTCGAGAACTGCGTGCACGGCCAGCAGGTGTTCGGTGGCCACGGTTATATCCGCGAGTGGGGCCAGGAGCAACTGGTGCGCGATGTGCGCATTGCGCAGATCTATGAGGGTACCAACGGGATCCAGGCGCTGGACCTGATGGGGCGCAAGACAGTGGCCAACGGTGGTGCCTTCTTCCAGGTGTTCGCGGATGAGATCCAGGGTTTCATCAATGACAACACTGGCGCTGATATGGCCGAGTTCGTCCAGCCGCTGCAAGGTGCGCTGGACAACCTCAAGCAGCTCACCGCCGAGGTGATCGAGCGCAGCAAGGCCAATCCCAACGAAGTGGGTGCTGCTTCCGTGGAGTATCTGCACACCTTCGGCTACACCGCCTACGCCTACATGTGGGCGCGCATGGCCAAGGTGGCGCTGGCTGCCAGCACTGACAGCGACGGCTTCTACCAGGCCAAGTTGTCCACCGCACGCTTCTTCTTCAAGCGTCTGCTGCCACGTATCCACTCCCTGAGCGAGTCGGTGCGGGCCGGCAGTGAAGTGCTGTTCGAACTGGATGCGGCGCAGTTCTGAGCCAGCCCGGGCGTGGGTAAGCCAAAGCTTACAGCGCCCGGTGGCAATCGCCTCTGGGTAAACCGAGCTGGTTTGCCTAGTATTGAAATCGCAGGGACGCAACGCAGGAAGCGAAGCAGACACAGGGAAGCAGGGATGAAGCAGGGACGAGTCACAGACTACAGGATGTAGCACGTTAAGGATGACCCGGACGTTATTCCGTAGAACCCCTACAGGGAAGGCTGTGTTTACACGGCTTTCCTTGTAGGGGTTTCTTTATGCGCGCTTGCCAGCCCCGGCAGGTGGCGGCTCCGTGGTAGACTGGACGCCTGCGAGCACACAGCTGCTCTGGTTCCATGGCTTCCGGGAGGATTGCGATTGTTCACACTCAAGCGCAAGGGCGACTTCCGCCTGCAATTGACCCGCACCCTGAAGAAGCCCGGCCGCTACAGCATCGAGCTATACCTGTTCACTCCCCATGAAACCAACTTTGCTGGCTGGACCCTGACCGAGCAGCAATTCTACTTCAGCTCCCTGCTGCACCGTTTTGGCTTGCTGGGGTTGCCTGCCCAGGAGCGGGCGAGCAAGGAAGACAGCAGCTTCGCCCTGCTGTCACCGCATTACGAAATCACCTACGGCTCCTGGCTGTTCCGCTACAAGGCCTCGATGGATCGGCTGCGCCAGCAGCTGCAGGCCACCGGAGCGGCCAATGCCGAGACCATCGCCCGGGCCCTGCGCCTGAGCGAGACCTACGCCCAGCGCCTGCGTCGCACGGTGCCGGAACAGAGCGGCCAGCAGCGTTACTTTCGGCAGATGGATATCTACTTCTCCTGGTATGCCGAGCAGTTCCTGCTTGAGTGCATGACCCTGGAGGGTTACCAGGAGCTGGACGGGGATCTGCGCGAGTCGGTCGAGGAGTTTCTGCTTGAGGAATACCGCATCCGCAAGGAGCGTGAATACCTGGCGGACTTCCATGGCAAACCGACCCGCATCTGGAACCGCATGAGCCTCTACCACCGGCTGCTGGAGTACCCGGTACTGCTGCGGGCCAAGCTTACCGAGCTGGGCTCGGGTACGCGCAAGCTGGTCAAGGCGGCGACCACCACCCTGATCATGGCGCTGTTCACCTATGTGCTGTTCAACGCCCGCAGCGCCAGTCACCTGTCGGTTACTCTGTTGCTGGGAATAGCGCTGATCTACGGCATCCGCGACCTGTTGCGCGATGACCTGATCAGCATGGTGACGCGCTGGTTGCGCCGCGGGCGACCGCGCTGGAAAAGCCGACTGCTGATGCCCTATACCAATCAGTTGATGGCCAACCAGATGATCTGGCTGGACTACTACAAGCTCAGTGACCTGCCCCGGGAAGTGCTGGAGCGTTCCGGCAAGTGGGCCAACGAAGAGCGGCACATCATCTGCTACCGCACCCACCTGCATGTGGACAAGGATGCCCTGGAACAGAATGAGATCCAGGAACGCATGAACCTTGACTGCGAACAGCTGTGCGAGTTGATCGAGCCGACCCGCAACCGCCTGTTTGCCGTGGCGGATGAGGCCGACCCCTTTTCCGCCATCGAAGCCCACGCCATCGAGAAGCAGCATGACTACAACCTGCTGCTGGTGCTGACCGAGCCGGATCGGCCCTATTCGAGGGCACAGCGCTGGCGCCTGCGCCTGGGGAGTAACGGCATAGTGGAATGCGAAAACAAGAAGCTGGATTGGCCTACACCCGAGGAGCAGCAACAGCAGCCCTGGCATAAACGCCTGGTCACCCGTCTGTGGCGCCATTGAGCGGCCCGCTTTCTTGTCCGGCAACATGGCCGTCGGCGAGGGTGGTGGCATGTTGCTGGTCAGAGCATGCTAAGCTGCCAGAAAAGGGGCCAGGAGCCTGGCATCACAATGGATTTGCTACATCCCCGGTATTGGTATGACCGCTGGCAGCGCCTGAGCCTGATCGGTCTGCTGTCGCTGGCCAGCAGTCTTGCCCTGGCTGCGCCGCCGTCGGTGATCAAACTGGGCGGATCACCGGAAAGCATAGGCTACGTGCAGGACGTACTCAGTGAGGCGCTGGTCGCCGCCGGGTATGACATGCCCATCGAGCCGCTGCTCCAGCCTGCGGATTTCCCCATGACCCGCCAGGAGCTCATGCTGCAGCGCGGTGAGATCAAGGTGCTGATGCTGGGTCGGACTGCCGAGCGCGACAGCCGATTTCTGCAGGTAGCCGTGGGCATGACCGATAATCTGGTCAACCACCGTATCCTGTTCATTCCCAAGGGACGGCAGTCGCGTTACGACGCGGTGCAGACCCTTGAGCAGTTCCGCCGACTGGGCAAGGTGGCGGCCATGGGCGAAGCCTGGGGCGACCGGGCAATCTGGGAGCTGAACGGACTGCCGGTGGAAACCATCAGCGGAGACTGGCGGCGGCTGTATCGTATGGTTGAGTCACCCGCCAGAGAGGTGACCTATCTGCCCCGTGGCGCCCATGAAATGAGCCGGGAGTGGCAGCAGCACCCGGAGCTGGATGTGGAGCAGCATCTGGCCTTTGTCTACGAGCTGGACCATATCCTCTATGTCGCGCCGCAGGAATATGAGCTGCAACAGCTGTTGCATGAGGTGCTGAGCAAGGCGCAGGGTTCGGGGCTGATCCGGCAGTTGGCTGCCAGTCACTTTGCCGACGTATTCCAGCCGCCGATCAACCTGCATCAGCGGCGGCTGATCCTGCTGCGATCGGAGCTGCCGTAACCGGAGGGGTGGGGCGGATATGTTAGAATAGGCCCGCATTTTCCCTCCTGGAACCATCAATGTCTGCTACTCCCCGGTACTCGCTTATCGCAGTACTTGCCTTGCTTATTGGTCTGAATCTGCGTCCGATGCTGGCCGCCGTCGGCCCGTTGCTGGATATGCTGCAGCAGGACCTCGGCCTGACCAGCACCCAGGCCAGCCTGCTGACCACCCTGCCGATCCTGCTGATGGGCGTCTGTGCGCTGGGCGGCCCCTGGCTGCAGCGCTGGGTCGGCGAGGTGCGGGGTATTGCGCTGGGCATGCTGCTGGTAGTGCTGGCCAGCGCAGCCCGCTTCGTGGTGGATACCAGCGCCGGCATGATTGCCTCGGCGGCTGTGGCAGGGGCGGGTATTGCCATGGTCCAGGCACTGATGCCCGCCTGGCTCAAGCGCCACTACCCGCAGCGCGCCGGTTCGCTGATGGGCCTGTTCACCACCGGTATCATGGGTGGTGCGGTACTGGCCGCCGCAGCAGCCGCCCCGGCGGCCGAAGCCGGAGGCTGGCGACTGGTACTGGGTATCGTCATGCTGCCAGCTCTGCTGGCGCTGATTGCCTGGCTGCGTTACGCCGGTGGCAGGCAACGCCATGGGGATATCCCACGGCTGCCGTACCGCAACCGACGGGCCTGGGCGCTGATGCTCTACTTCGGTATCGGCACCAGTGCCTACACCCTGGTACTGGCCTGGCTGCCGGTGTACTACATCGACCTGGGTATCAGCGCCACCTGGTCCGGTTATCTGCTGGGCACCGTCTCGGCCATGGAAGTGGTCGCGGGTCTCGCAGTATCAGCCTGGGTGCATCGCTTCCCTGATCGGCGACCACTGCTCAGCGCCGTCATCAGTCTGATACTGATCGGACTGGCCTGTCTGATCCTCGCACCACTGCAACTCATGCTGCCGGCCATCATACTGCTCGGCCTGGGCATAGGTGCGCTCTTCCCACTCTCCCTCATCGCCACCCTCGACCACGCCGAATCCCCGGCCCAGGCCGGAGCATTGCTGGCTTTCG
>JAAYHO010000424.1 GCA_012735335.1 Gammaproteobacteria bacterium | reverse complement strand
AGGGCTCGTGCACGTCGGTGATCACCGGCACCTTGAAGGTCGATTTGATCTCTTCGAAGATTTTCAGCCCCTCTTCCATACCCGGGCCACGGAAGGAGTTGATCGAGGAGCGATTGGCCTTGTCGAAACTGGCCTTGAACACGTAGGGAATGCCGAGTTTCTCGGTCACCCGCACGTATTCCTCGCAGATGCGCAGGGCCAGATCACGGGATTCCAGTACGTTCATGCCGCCGAACAGTACAAAGGGTTTGTCGTTGGCGATTTCAATCGCCCCGACCCGAACAATCTTCTGCGCCATCTGCTGCTCCTCAGGCCTTGCTGGTGCGCTGTTTCAGCGCAGCATCGACGAAGCCGCTGAACAGCGGGTGACCGTCACGCGGGGTGGAAGTGAATTCCGGGTGGAACTGGCAGGCGACGAACCAGGGGTGCTCGGGCACCTCGACCATTTCCACCAGGGCACCATCCAGCGACCGACCGGAGACCTTGAGCCCGGCCTTTTCCAGCTCCGGCAGCAGGTTGTTGTTGACCTCGTAACGGTGGCGATGGCGCTCGACGATGACATCTTCGCCGTAGGCTTCGCGGGCCTTGCTGCCCTCGACCAGCGCGCACTCCTGAGCACCCAGGCGCATGGTGCCGCCCAGATCGGAGGCTTCGTCACGGGTTTCCTTCTCACCGCTGGCGGTCTGCCATTCGGTGATCAGACCCACCACCGGATGCTCGGTGGTCTTGTCGAATTCGGTGGAGTTGGCATCGTTCCAGCCCAGTACATTGCGGGCGAACTCGATCACCGCCACCTGCATGCCCAGGCAGATGCCCAGGTAGGGAATATTGTGTTCACGGGCATAGCGGGCGGCGGCAATCTTGCCTTCCACACCGCGCAGGCCGAAGCCACCGGGAACCAGGATCGCGTCCACATCTTCCAGCTGGCCGGTGCCCTGCTCCTCGATGGTCTCGGAGTCGATATAACGCACATTGACCTTGGTGCGGCTCTGGATGCCGGCGTGGCTGAGGGCCTCAATCAGGGATTTGTAGGCGTCCAGCAGCTCCATGTACTTGCCGACCATGGCGATGGTGACTTCCTTCTCCGGGTTGAGCTTGGCGTCCACCACCCGCTCCCACTCGGACAGGTCGGCACTGCCGCACTCCAGACCGAAGCGCTCGACCACATAGTCGTCCAGCCCCTGGGCATGCAGGATGCCCGGGATGCGGTAGATGGTGTCGGCATCCGGCAGGCTGATCACCGCGCGCTCTTCGACGTTGGTGAACAGCGCGATCTTGCGCCGTGAGCTCAGGTCGATGGTGTGATCGGAGCGGCACACCAGCACGTCCGGCTGCAGACCGATGGAGCGCAGTTCCTTGACCGAATGCTGGGTCGGTTTGGTCTTGGTTTCACCAGCAGTGGCGATATAGGGCACCAGCGTCAGGTGCATCAGCATGGCGCGGCGCGCGCCGACTTCCAGACGCAGCTGGCGGATGGCCTCGAGGAAGGGTTGCGATTCGATGTCACCGACGGTGCCGCCGATCTCGACCATGGCCACGTCGGCATCGCCGGCGCCACGGATGATGCGGGTCTTGATCTCGTCGGTGATGTGCGGGATGACCTGAATGGTCGCGCCCAGATAATCACCCCGGCGCTCCTTGCGCAGCACGTCCTCATAGACGCGACCGGTGGTGAAGTTGTTGTTCTGGGTCATACGGGTGCGGATGAAGCGCTCGTAGTGCCCCAGGTCCAGGTCGGTCTCGGCGCCATCGTGGGTAACGAATACTTCACCGTGCTGGAACGGGCTCATGGTGCCCGGATCCACGTTGATGTAGGGATCCAGTTTGAGCATGGTGACCTTGAGGCCACGTGCTTCGAGAATCGCCGCCAGGGATGCCGAGGCGATGCCCTTGCCCAAAGAAGATACAACACCACCCGTGACGAAGATGTAGCGCGTCATGAAAAACCCGTAGATATGAAGTTAAGCGACCGCAGCCGCAGGAATTCGAAGGGAGACAAAGTCTCGTCAAGATGGGAAATCAGGATACCAGACAGCCCGATCTTGCTCAATCCGGAATCGGCTCCCAGATCACACTGAATCCAGCCTCTCCCGCCTCGCCCTGCAGACATTGCGCATTCCAGCGCCCGGCCACGGAAACCAGCTGATCGTCGCAGTATAGCAAGGGCACCGCCGGGCGCAGCCAGGCGGGGATGGCAGCTGTCTGGAACAGGTTTTTCAGGCTCTGGCTGGGCCTGCCGGGCAGTTTTATCTGCTCTCCGCCACGGCGGTAGCTGATGCGCCAGCGGCCCGGCGGTGGAGTGTCCGGTACCCCACTGAAGCGCAGCCAGCCATTACCCGCCAGCAAGCGGGTGTCGTGCAGTACCTCCAGCGGCTGCTCGATGCCTGGCGCAATGCCCGGTGCGGGCAACAACCACAGGCGACCCGACGAACGGTAGAGCTGGGCCCGATCAACCCGCAGCAGCGGCTGACTGTCCCCGGCGGCGGCCAATTGCTCCAGCAGGCTGTGCAGATGACGCTGATCCGGCAGGCGCACGCCCTGCTGTTGCAACCAGTAGCGCAGCAGGTTCTTCTGCCGGGCCGGGCTCAGCTGGTTCAGACGCTCCAACAGCAGACTCGGCCAGTGCCTCAGCCACTGGTCATCCGGCGGCGTTGCCACCTGCTGCAGATCCTCACTGGCGCGCTCATCCAGCAGCTGGTTGGCTTCGGCCGCATGCTCGGCCAGCCGCAGCAGGTTGTCCGGCAGGCTCGGCCAGCGCTGGCGCAGCTGCGGCAGCAGTTCATGGCGCAGGGCGGTACGGGCATAGCGGGGGTCGGCATTGGCCGGATCCTCGATCCAGCTCAGCTGCTGACTGACAGCCCAGTCCGCCAGCTGCGCCCGGCTCCAGTCCAGCAGCGGTCGCAACAGCCTGCCCTGCCCCAGTACTCGACTGCGCGGCATGCCCGCCAGGCCGCGCACGCCGGTACCACGGATCAACCGAAACAGCAGGGTTTCCAGTTGATCGTCAGCGTGGTGGGCCAGCAACAGCCAGTCATCGGCTTGCAACCTGGCTTCGAATACAGCGTAGCGTGCATCCCTGGCCAGCTCCTCGATATTGCCACCGGGGGGCAGCTGTACCCGCTGGACATGCAGTTCTATGCCACGGGCGGCACATTCGCGCTCACAGTGCTGGGTCCAGCGATCCGCGTCGGGATGCAGACCGTGGTGCACATGGATGGCCTTGAGGGGGGGAATGGGGTGATGCTGGCGCAGCTGGTGCATGATGTCGAGCAGCACCATGGAGTCCAGCCCGCCGGACAGCCCCAGCCAGCAGACCGGGGCGTCCATGCAGGGTGCCAGGTGTTCCAGCACACCCTGCGGATCGAGCATTTACTGAAGTCCGAAGGCCATCAACCGGTCGTAGCGGCTGTCCAGCAGCTCGTCGGTCGACTTGCTGTCCAGCTGTTCCAGTTCGGCCAGCAGTTGCGCCTTGATCCGGCCGGCAGTTTCCGTCACGTCGCGGTGGGCGCCGCCCAGCGGCTCGCTGATCAGGTTGTCCACCAGTCCCAGCTCCTTCAGCCGCGGAGCGGTCACGCCCATGGCTTCGGCGGCATCAGAGGCCTTTTCCGCCTTCTTCCACAGGATGGAAGCACAGCCTTCGGGGGAGATCACCGAGTAGATGGAATATTGCAGCATCATCAGCCGGTCACAGACGCCGATGGCCAGTGCACCGCCGGAGCCACCCTCACCGATCACGGTGGAGATGATCGGGGTTTTCAGGCGCGACATGACCTGCAGGTTCCAGGCAATCGCCTCGCTCTGGCCCCGCTCTTCGGCATCAATACCCGGATAGGCACCGGGGGTGTCGATAAAGGTGATGATCGGCATCTTGAAGCGCTCGGCCATCTCCATCAGACGGCAGGCCTTGCGGTAGCCTTCAGGCTTGGGCATGCCGAAGTTGCGGCGGACCTTTTCCTTCACATCCCGGCCTTTCTGGTGACCGATGACCATCACCGGACGGCCGTCGAGACGGGCAATACCACCGACAATGGCGGCATCGTCGGCAAAGTGGCGGTCACCATGCAGCTCTTCGAAGTCGGTGAAGATGTGCTTGATGTAGTCCAGCGTGTAGGGCCGCTGGGGATGACGGGACATCTGGGTCACCTGCCAGCTGGACAGATTGGCGAAGATGCTTTCAGTCAGCGAGTGGCTCTTGTCCTGCAGGCGGGTAATTTCCTCGGTGATATTCAGCGAGTTGTCACTGCCTACCAGGCGCAATTCTTCGATCTTGGCCTGCAAGTCGGCAATCGGCTGTTCAAATTCGAGGTATTTCTGGCTCTTGATCATAAGCGACGATTATCCGCAGCCCCACCGGGGGCTTCCTGTTTTTTGCGTTACCTTACGGGATTGGCGTGACTGCGTCGAGCAGCGCCACTCCCCATGAGAATTCTGTTATCTATAGTGCAGGGAGACGCTGCCTTTACCCAACTGGTCACGTAGCGCCTGCACCAGCTCATCGGCCGGCTCCACCCGCCACTCCTCCCCAAGCCGCAACACGGCCTGGGCATCGGGCCGCTGCAGGTCGATGGTTACCGCACATTCACCCTTGTACTGCTGCAACACACTGGCCACCTGGGTCAGGCAGGCCGGGGCATGCTGCCGGGTATCCAGACTGATGCGCACACTCTCCAGCAGCGAAGTACGCGCCTCCTCCAGACTCATGACCTTCTTCGCCCGCACACGCATGCCGCCGGAGAAGTCATCCACCGCCACTTCCCCTTCAACCACCAGCAGGGCGTCCTTCTGCAACAGGTGCTGCGCCGCCTGGAAGGCCTCGGCAAACAGCGAGACCTCGACCCGGGCGGAGCGGTCATCCAGGGTGACGAATCCGACCTTGTCACCGCGCTTGCTCTTCATCACCCGCATGTCGAACACCAGACCGGCAATGGTCTGCGAGTCCCGGGAGGGCTTGAGGTCGATGATACGCTGACGGGCAAAGCGCCGCACTTCCTGCTCGTACTCGTCGATCGGGTGCCCGGTCAGATACAGACCCAGGGTGTCCTTCTCGCCGCGCAGGCGCTCCTTGAAGCTCCACTCGCGCACATTGCGATAGGCCTCGAACACATCCCGCTCATCGGCCGAACCGAGCAGATCACCGAACAGATCATCGTGGCCACTGTCGGCGCTGCGCAGGGTCTGCTCGGCAGCGGCGATGGCCTCTTCCATGGCGGCGGCCAGCGCGGCGCGGTTGCGATCCACCTGGCGCAGATAGGCCTCCTGCTCGGTGGCGAAGAAGGGGCCCATCGAATCCAGCGCGCCGGAACGGATCAGCGCTTCCATTACCCGCTTGTTGATGCGCTTGAGGTCCACCCGGGCGCAGAAGTCGAACAGGTCGGTAAAGGGGCCGCCCTGCTGTCGGGTCGCGACTATGGTTTCCACCGGGCCCTCACCCACGCCCTTGATCGCACCAAGGCCGTAGACCACGCTGCCGCTGTCATCCACGGTGAACTTGTATTCGGACAGGTTCACATCCGGCGCCTTCATGCGCAGCTTCATGCTGCGGCATTCCTCGATCAGCGTCACCACCTTGTCGGTGTTGTGCATATCCGCTGACAGCACCGCCGCCATGAAGGGCGCCGGGTAATGCGCTTTCAGCCAGGCGGTCTGGTAGGACACCAGACCATAGGCCGCCGAGTGCGACTTGTTGAAACCGTAACCGGCGAATTTCTCCACCAGGTCGAAGATGTTGCCCGCCAGGTCAGCGGAAATATCATTCTTCTGACAACCTTCGAGGAAGATCGCCCGCTGCTCGGCCATCTCCTCCGGCTTCTTCTTGCCCATGGCCCGGCGCAGCATGTCCGCACCACCCAGGGTGTAACCGGCCATGACCTGGGCAATCTGCATCACCTGTTCCTGATACAGGATGATGCCGTAGGTCGGTTTGAGTACCGGCTCAAGGCCGGGGTACTGGTAGTTGGGGTGCGGATAGGAAATCTGTTCGCGGCCGTGCTTGCGGTTGATGAAGTCGTCCACCATGCCCGATTGCAGCGGGCCGGGGCGGAACAGAGCAACCAGAGCGATCATGTCTTCCAGGCAGTCGGGCTTGAGCTTCTTGATCAGCTCCTTCATGCCCCGGGATTCCAACTGGAATACCGCCGTGGTCTCGGCCTTCTGCAGCATGGCGTAGGTCGGCGCATCGTCCAGCGGAATACGATCGATATCCAGCGCTGGCTTGCCCTCTCCCGCACGGATACGGTTGATGGTGTCCAGCGCCCAGTCGATGATGGTCAGCGTACGCAGGCCGAGGAAGTCGAACTTGACCAGCCCCGCCGCCTCCACGTCGTCCTTGTCGAACTGGGTAACCAGCCCCTCCCCTGCCTCATCGCAATACAGCGGGGCAAAGTCGGTCAGCTTGGTCGGCGCAATCACCACGCCCCCGGCGTGCTTGCCGACGTTACGGGTAATGCCTTCGAGCTTGAGTGCCATGTCCCAGATTTCCTGGGCTTCCTCATCAACTGCGAGGAACTCACGCAGCATCTCTTCCTGCTCATGGGCCTTGGCCAGGGTCATGCCCACTTCGAAGGGGATCATCTTCGACAGCTTGTCGGCCAGACCATAGGACTTGCCCTGCACCCGGGCCACGTCACGCACCACCGCCTTGGCCGCCATGGTACCGAAGGTGATGATCTGCGATACCGCATCACGGCCGTAGGTATCGGCCACGTACTCGATCACCCGGTCGCGGCCTTCCATGCAGAAGTCGATATCGAAGTCGGGCATGGATACCCGTTCCGGGTTGAGGAAGCGTTCGAACAGCAGGTCGTATTCCAGCGGGTCCAGGTCGGTGATCAGCAGCGCATAGGCCACCAGCGAGCCGGCCCCGGAGCCCCGGCCCGGGCCCACCGGTACGCCGTTGTTCTTGGCCCATTTGATGAAGTCCATCACCACCAGGAAGTAGCCCGGAAAACCCATCTGGATGATGATATCCAGCTCGAACTTGAGCCGGTCCAGATACACCTGCCGCCGCGCCTCGTAGTTCTCCGAGTCCGGCGGCAGCACCACCTTGAAGCGCTCCTCCAGCCCCTCCAGCGAGACCTTGCGGAAGTAGTCGTCCATGGTCATGCCGTCGGGAATCGGGAAGTCCGGCAGATAATAGGTGCCCAGTTGCACCTCGATACTGCAGCGCCGGGCAATTTCCACGCTGTTTGTCAGCGCCTCGGGGATATCCGAGAACAGCTCGGCCATTTCCTCGGGGGTCTTGAGGTACTGCTCCTCGCTGTACTGGCGTACCCGGCGCGGATCGTCCAGCGCCCGGCCCTCGCCGATACACACGCGGGTTTCATGGGCCTCGTAATCTTCCCGCTTGAGGAAACGCACATCGTTGGTCGCCACCACCGGGCAGGCATGCCGCCCGGCCAGGGCCACCGCCGCGTGCAGATGCTCTTCATCGTTGACCCGGCTGGTGCGCTGCAACTCCAGGTAGAAGCGACCGGGGAACACCTGCATCCAGTGCTGCAACAGGCGGTCGGCCTGGGCCGGATCGCTGGACAGCAGCGCCTGGCCGATTTCCCCTTCCTTGGCTGCGGACAGGGCAATCACCCCTTCGCTGGCCTCGGCTACCCAGTCCCGCTGGACAGTCGCCAGTCCGTTGCGCTGGCCGTGGGTATAGCCCCGGGAGATGAGTTCGGTGAGGTTGCGATAGCCCTGGTTGTTCATGGCCAGCAGAGTCATGCGGCTGACCTGGTTCTCGTCTTCTTCGCCGGTCAGCCAGACATCCACCCCGGAAATCGGTTTGATCCCGGCGCCCATGGCGGTCCGATAGAATTTGACCAGGCTGCACATGTTGCTCTGGTCGGTCACCGCTACCGCCGGCATCCCCGCTGCCGCCACTGCCTTGATGAATGGCTTGATCCGCACCAGGCCATCAACCAGGGAAAATTCAGTGTGTACGCGCAGATGGACGAAGGAGACGCTCATATTCTTCCTGAGGCTGGGTGAAGTGAAAAAACGGATCGGGTGATTGTAACGGCGGGGGCGGATGGGGGCCAGTTCGGAAAGGAGAACCAGCAGCCTGATTATTCGGCAGCGACAGGAGCCTCAACCGCTTCGAGCGCGTTGCGCACCGGGGCAAATGAACGGCGGTGAATCGGGGTAGCGCCGAGCGTCCGGAGGGCGGTGAGGTGCTCGCGGGTCGGGTAGCCCTTGTGTTTGCCGATGCCGTAGCCTGGATACAGTAGCTCCATCTCGGCCATTTCCCGATCCCGGGTGACCTTGGCCAGAATCGAGGCGGCGGAGATGGCCGGGACGCGGCCATCGCCCTGGATCACCGGCTCGCTGGGCATCGGCAGTACCGGGCAGCGGTTGCCGTCCACCAGTACCCGATCCGGCTGGATCGACAGCCCGGCCACCGCCCGCTGCATGGCCAGCATGGTGGCATGCAGGATATTCAACTGATCGATTTCATGCACTTCCGCCCGGCCAATGGCCCAGGCCAGGGCGTGCTCCTTGATCAGCGGGAACAGCGCTTCACGGCGGGCTTCGGTGAGCTTCTTCGAGTCGTTGAGACCCTCGATCGGACGGTTCGGATCGAGAATCACCGCAGCGGTAACCACCGCGCCGCACAAGGGACCGCGACCGACTTCATCCACTCCGGCCACCAGCTCCTGCCCCTCGGGCAGCGACCACTCCATCATCATCTGACTCATGCCAGCCGACCTTTCTCGCGCAGCAGTTCCAGCACTGCGTCGGCGGCGCTCTGGTCGGCGTTGCGGCGCAGCAGCTGGTGCAGCTGGCGGAAT
This sequence comes from Gammaproteobacteria bacterium, assembly GCA_012735335.1. Classification (GTDB taxonomy): domain Bacteria; phylum Pseudomonadota; class Gammaproteobacteria; order Pseudomonadales; family Pseudomonadaceae; genus Halopseudomonas. The sequence goes on along the minus strand of JAAYHO010000424.1, from coordinate 7,360 downwards.
TCGGCTTCGGCCTGGTCCCGTTCCGGGGTCGGGCCGAGCCGGTCCAGCAGGGCCTGGCCCATGGCTGCCGGGGTGGCGGCGTCCTGCAGGAATTCGGGAGCCACTTCCTGACCGGCCAGCAGGTTGGGCAGGGCAACATGACCTACCTTGACCAGACGCTTGAGAATCTTGAACGTCAACGAGGCCATGCGGTAGGCGACGACCATGGGGCGCTTGAACAACATGGCTTCCAGAGTCGCGGTACCCGACGCGATCAATACCGCGTCACAGGCCGCCAGCGCTTCGTGGCTCTGACCGTCGAGCAGGGTCAGTGGCAGTTGCAGGCCGCTGGCATCGAGGATGTCCTGCATCTGCTGGCGGCGTTCGGGGTTGGCGCAGGGCAGGATGAACTGCAGCTCCGGCTTGTGCTGCAGGCACCAGGCGGCGGTCTGCAGGAACAACAGGCCGAGCTTGCGCAGCTCCCCATTGCGGCTGCCGGGCAGCAGTGCGATGACCGGGGCGTCGGCACTCAGACCCAGAGTCTGGCGGGCAGCAGCCCGATCCGGCTCCATGGGAATATGATCGGCCAGGGTATGACCGACGCAGCGTACGGCCACGCCATGCTTGCGATAAACCTCTTCCTCGAAGGGGAACAGGGTAAGCATCAGGTCGGTGGACTGGCGAATGCCCAGCACGCGCTTTTCCCGCCAGGCCCAGACCGAGGGGCTGACGTAGTGCACGGTGGGGATGCCCGTATCACGCAGGCGCTGTTCCACGCCGAGGGTGAAATCCGGGGCGTCGATGCCAATGAACACATCCGGGCGCCGCTGCTTGAGAAACGCCACCAGCTCCCGGCGGATACGCAGCAGCTCACGCAGGCGGCCCAGCACTTCCACCAGCCCCATGACCGCCAGCCGCTCCATCGGCACGTGGCTGACCAGCCCTTCGGCCTGCATGCGTGGGCCGCCGATGCCGATGAATTCGGCATCCGGGTGCTGCTGTTTGAGTGCGCGGATCAGACCGGCGCCGAGGGTGTCACCGGAAGCTTCTCCGGCGACCAGGGCAATGCACAGTGGCCCCCGCCGTCCCGTAGCCCCAGCCTTCATCCCCTGCCCCATCTGCGTCATTGCGAGCCTCGAAGAGGCGTGGCAATCCAGCGGGTGTCGGCTGCTCCAAGAGCATGGATTGCCGCGTCGCTACGCTCCTCGCAATGACGGTGAAACGAGGGGCGCTTGATCAGTGCTGCGCTGTTCATGATCAGCGGGTGATACCGCGGGTGGAGGCGAGTATGGAGTCGCGATACAGCGCCACTTCAGGATACTGGCTGGCCTCGTCATCCAGTTGCTGCAGGGCCTCCTGAATGGTCAGACCCTGGCGGTAGACCACCTTGTAGGCCCGGCGCAGTGCGGCGATCAGTTCCGGACTGTAGCCCCGCCGACGCATGCCCTCGAAGTTCATGCCGTGGGCGTTGGCCGGGTTGCCGCCGACCATGACGAAGGCCGGGATATCCTTGAATACCGCGCTGTTGGCAGCGCTCATCGACCAGGCACCGATATGGCAGAACTGGTGCACCGTGGTGTAGCCACCGAGAATCGCTCCATCACCCACATGCACATGCCCGGCGATGGTGGCGTTGTTGGCCATGATGATGTCGTTGCCGACCACGCAGTCGTGAGCGATATGCACATAGGCCATCAGCAGGTTGCCGCTGCCGATGGTGGTCACGCCCTGATCCTGAACCGTGCCCCGGTGCAGGGTGCAGCCTTCGCGGATAACGTTGTTGTCACCGATCACCAGACGGGTGGGCTCGCCCTGGTACTTCTTGTCCTGGCAATCCTCGCCGACCGAGGCGAACTGGAAGATCCGGTTGCCCTTGCCGATGCTGGTCGGCCCCTTGATCACCACATGGGGGCCGATAACCGTACCTGCGCCAATCTCCACATCCGGGCCGATCAGCGTCCAGGGGCCAACCTCGACGTCATCAGCCAGCCGCGCGGCAGGGTCAATGATCGCCAGAGGATGAATTCGACTCATACCTTGTGTTCCGCACAGATGATTTCACCGGAGCAGGCTTCCTTGCCGTCGACCAGCGCCCGGCAGGCAAACTTCCAGATGCCGCGTTTGTTGCTCAGGTAGGTGGCCTCGAGCTGCAGCTGATCACCGGGTACCACCGGCTGACGGAAGCGCAGCTTGTCCGAGCCGACGAAGTAGTACAGGGTGCCGTCTTCGGCCTTGGTGTTCATCATGCGGAAGCCCAGCAGACCGGCCGCCTGGGCCATGGCCTCGATGATCAGCACGCCGGGCATGATCGGATGACCGGGAAAGTGCCCGGTAAAGAAGGGCTCGTTGACCGAGACGTTCTTGTAGGCACGGATACGCTTGCCCTCCAGATCCAACTCGACTACCCGGTCCACCAGCAGGAAGGGGTAACGATGGGGCAGGTATTCTTTTATTTCGTTGATATCCATTTGTATTCGCAAGGCCTTGCAGTGATGGGTTGGATGCGCAACGCGCACGGCTCAGGACTCAGATGAGCCCTGTGGCGGTTGGGTCACCGCGGGCAGCTGCTTCTCCAGTTGCTGCACCCGCTTGGCCAGTGCATCAAGCTGACGGAAACGTGCAGCACTCTTCTTCCACTCGCCAGCGGTCTGCATCGCGGTACCGGAGGAATAGGCTCCCGGTTCGGTGATGGAGCGTGTGACCATGGTCATGCCGCTGACAAAGACGTTATCGCAGACTTCAATATGTCCGACCATGCCCACACCACCGGCAATCATGCAATGACGGCCGATATGGGTACTGCCGGAAATGCCGACACAGGCCGCCATGGCGGTGTGTTCGCCGATATGCACGTTGTGGGCGATCTGGATCTGGTTATCCAGCTTGACCCCGTTGCTGATGACGGTATCGCTCAGCGCACCCCGGTCGATGGTGGTATTGGCGCCGATTTCCACATCATCGCCGATCAGCACGCCGCCGATCTGGGCAATCTTGTTCCAGCGTCCGCCGGAATTGGCAAAACCGAAACCTTCACCACCGATCACCGCGCCGGACTGGATCACGCAGCGCGCGCCCATGCGCACATCGTGGTACAGGGTCACCCGGGGAGCCAGCCAGCTGTCGGCACCGATATGGCAGCGCTCGCCGACAAAACACTGGGCACCCAGGGTCACATTGGCGCCGATCACCGCATGGGCTTCAACCACCACCCCGGCGCCGATACTGGCCGAGGCGTCGATCCGCGCCGAGTCGGCAATCACCGCACTGGGATGGATGCCCGGGCGGCTCTTTGGCCTGGGGTCGAACTGGTGGGATATCCGGGCGTAGGCCAGATAGGGGTCAGCGACTATCAGCGCATTACCGGCATAGTCGGCGGCATCAGCCTCGGTCAGCAGCACCGCGCCCGCCTGACTGTCAGCCAGCAGTTTGCGGTACTGCCGGTTGGCAAGAAAACTCAGCTGCTCAGGACCGGCATCCTGCAACGCTGCCAGCCCATGAATCACCCGGCCGCCTTCCCCCTGCAGCCGTGCATTCAGCTGCTCAGCCAGCTGCGCGAGGGTAAACGCGATGGAGTCCTGCATGCCGATCAACGCGTGCTGTTCAGGCGTTCGATAACCTGACGGGTGATATCCAGATTAGGTTTCACGTCGACCACGGCACTGCGATCGATCACCAGGTCGTAGTTACCACCCTTGATCACCGCTTCCACTGCGCTGTCGAGCTTGGGCTTGAGCTGCTCGAGCATATCCCGATCCGACTTGGCCTTGGCTTCGTTCAGTTCGCGGGACTGACTCTGGAACTCGCGGGCCTTCTGACGGAACTCCAGTTCGAGCTTTTCCAGCTCGCTCTGACCGAGCTTCTCGCCATCACGCTGCATGCGTTCCTGCAGGCGCTTGGCTTCGGCTTCGAGGTTCTGCAGGCGCTGCAGCTGGCTGCCGAACTGTTTTTCAGCGTCTACCGAGTAACGCTTGGCAGCGTCCGACTCAAGCAACGCCATTTGGTAATCCAGTACCGCAATCGACTGGGCCGCAGCCGGGAAAGCAGCCAACGCCATGACCGACATCGCAGCTATGCAAATACTTTTGCGCACTCTTTATCTCTCCTGATGGAAATATTTCTGTTCTTAGAACGTCTGGCCCAGAGTGAACTGGAATACCTGCCGATCATCGTCGGACTCGTCATTGAGCGGTACACCGAGGCTGAAGCCCAGCGGGCCCAGCGCGGTCAACCATGACAAGCCAACCCCCACACTGTAACGGATTTCGCTGGCTGTAACATCAGGGCAATCTCCGCAATAGGTGTCGAATACGTTACCGGCGTCGAGGAACAGCACAGTGCGCAGCGAGCGCTGATCCTTGACGAAGGGTACCGGGAAAATCAGCTCGGCGCCGCCGGTGATCTTGATGTTGCCGCCGAACGGCAGGCGATCCTGATCATAGTCATCCACATGGGGGGTACTTTTCGGACCCAGGGTACTGCTTTCGAAGCCCCGGACCGAACCGATACCACCGGCAAAGTAGTGTTCATAGAAAGGCACTACGTTGGTGCTGCCGAAACGACGTGCGATGCCGGTATCGGTATGCAGGCGCAGGGTCCAGTCCTGACTGATCGGGAAGAAGCGCTGGCCACGGTAGCCGATCTTGTAGAAGTACAGATCACTGCCCGGCATGGTGGCTTCCAGGCCCAGGCTCTGGGAATAGCCACGGTCAGGGAATACACCCCGGTTGAGGGTGGATTGCGACCAGCCGATATTGGCCCGCATGGTGAAGAAGCTGTCACCTTCGCTAGCCAGGAAACGCTGGATTTCCTGCACCGTGAAGCGACCTTCCTTGATCTCGTCCTGCTGCACGCTGAGGCCGAAGGACAGGCGTGAGGTATCGCTGATCGGATAGCCAATATTGAACCCGGCACCGTAGGAGTCCACCGCATAGCTGGAGATATCCACATCCAGCTCGTCATAGTCGGTGGTGCGGTAGAAGGCGTTGTAGCCCAGACTTACACCGTCGGTGGTGAAGTAGGGGTTGAGGAAGCCGAAGGACAACGAGGTCTGGTAGGCCGAGCGGTTGGCGCCGAAGCTGACCCGGTTGCCGCTGCCGAAGAAGTTGTTCTGGCTGATCGAGCCGCCGAGGATCAGACCGGTGCCCTGGGCAAAACCAAGGCTGGCGGTAACCGAGCCGGAGGGTTGCTCCTCGACGGTGTAGTTCACATCGATCAGGTCATCGGCGCCGGGGACCGGCACGGTCTCCACGTCCACTTCCTTGAAGAAGCCAAGACGCTCAAGGCGCACCTTGGACTGATCGATCAGATAGGTCGAGGCCCAGCCACCTTCCATCTGACGCATCTCCCGGCGCAGCACTTCATCATCAGTCTTGGTGTTGCCACGGAAGTTGATGCGATTGACGTAGGCACGCTTGCCCGGATCGACCACGAAGGTCACATCCACGGTACGGTCTTCTTCGTTGATCTGGGGAATGCCGTTGACGTTGGCGAACGTGTAACCCTCGTTACCCAGACGGCGACCGATCAGATCAGAACTGGCGGTCATGACCTGACGGGAGAACACCTGGCCCGGCTCGACCAGCAGCAGCCGACGCACGTCCTGTTCGGCGACAACCAGATCACCGGACAGTCTGACCTCGTTCACCGTATACAGCTCACCCTCGTTGATATTGACGGTGACATAGACGTGCTTCTTGTCCGGGGTAATGGACACCTGGGTGGAGGTGATATCCATGTTGATATAGCCGCGGTCCAGATACCAGGAGCGCAGACGCTCGAGGTCTCCGGACAGTTTCTCGCGGGAATACTTGTCGTCGTTGCGGATAAAGGACAGCCAGCCGGTGCTTTTCAGCTCGAACAGCGGCTCCAGATCCTCATCGGAGAACACCGAGTTGCCCACCACGTTGACATGCTTGATCGCGGCAACCGAGCCCTCGTCAATGGTGATCTTCAACCCCACGCGGTTGCGCGGCTCGGCAATGATCTCGGTTTCGATATCCGCCGAGTAGCGCCCCTGGGCCACGTACTGACGCAGCAGCTCGTTGCGCACCCCATCCAGGGTGGCCTGCTGGAAGATCTCCCCTTCGGCCAGGCCAGCGGCGCGCAGGCCGGTGAGCAGATCCTCACTCTTGATTGCCTTGTTGCCCTCCAGCTCGATGGAGGAGATCGATGGACGCTCGACCACATTGATGATCAGCACATCGCCTTCACGGCCCAGTTGAATGTCCTGGAAGAAGCCGGTGCGGAACAGCGAGCGGGAGGCATCGACCAGTACCTGGTCGTCGACTTCGTCACCGATATTCAGCGGCAGGGCGCTGAATACACTGCCAGCGGAGACACGTTGTAAACCATTGACGCGAATGTCGGAGATATGGAAGGCATCGGCAAAAACTCCCGGCGCCAGGAGTATCAGCAATAGCGCAGGCAATAGGTAACGTTTCATGAAATCCGTTCTGGCTGACTGGTTAATTCTTATCTGCCGCGGGCGACAGTTCGGGTATCGGTGTTTCTGTCGTTCAGTTGCCCAATCGACTTATATCGTTGTAGATGGCGAACAGCATCACCCCCACAATCAGGGTCAATCCTATCTGCAATCCCCAGCCCTGAATACGCTCGGACAGAGGTTTACCGCGAATCCACTCGGCCACGTAATACACCAGGTGGCCGCCATCCAGAACCGGGATGGGCAGCAGATTCAATACGCCCAGACTGATACTCAAGTAGGCGATGAAGCTGAGGAAACTCTCCAACCCTGACTTCGCCGAAGCGCCCGCCACTTTAGCAATGGTTATCGGGCCACTCAAGTTTTTTGCCGAGACCAGACCGGTGACCATCTTCTTCAGCGAATCGAGGGTCAGCACCGTCATGTCCCAGGTCTTCACCACTGCCACCGGAATGGCCACCAGCGGGTTGTAATCGATGCTGCGGACCATGTGTTCAGGCCACTCGAAGGCGGCAATGCCGGCACCGATAAAACCGATCTGCCGGTCGCCCTGCTCCCGGGCTTCCGGGGTCAGGCTCAGCTCCAGTAATCGACCATCACGTTCCAGGGTCAGCTGCAGCGGCTGAGCGGGACTGGCCTGGATGCGCGGTACCACCTCGCCCAGCCAGTCGCTGACCGCCTCACCGTCGATGGCGACAATCAGATCACCACTGCGCAGCCCGGCCCGCTCGGCGGCACCGTCCGGGCTGAGCTGGTCGATCTGCGGCGCAATCACCGGCTTCCAGGTGGTCAGGCCCAGCGCGGTCATCGGGTCGGGTTGATCAGCCCCGCGCAGCCAGTTATCCAGATGCAGGGTATAGCTCTGCGGGGTACCCTGCCCTTCCCGGGCGAGGATCTGCAGTTGCCCGGTCTCACCCAGGCGGCGGATCAGTTGCAGGT